>JASFGM010000158.1:0-6645 GCA_050123755.1 Desulfobacterales bacterium | reverse complement strand
TGTTATCTGACACCTGAAACCCGACACCTGACACCTAAAATAAAACCATGTTTTGTAAATTACTTGCGGGACGTAACACTTGGGGCTTGACATATGATAATATTGCAGGACTTCAAAAGGAGGATGGGGTGAAAATCCTAAAGATAGACCATTTAGGGATTGCCGTAAAAAGCATTGATGAGGGCAAAAAATTCTGGACCGATGCCCTCGGACTTGAGTTCGAGGGGACTGAAACCGTGGTCGAGCAGAAAGTCATCACCGCATTTTTCCCCGTTGGTGAGAGTGAAGTGGAACTATTAGAGTCCACTGCGCCGGATGGACCGATTGCCAACTACCTTGAAAAAAAAGGCCAAGGGATTCAACACGTCGCTTTTCGGGTGGAAAACATCGAAGCGGCCTTAAGCGAATTAAAAGAAAAAGGTGTCCGTTTAATTGATGAAAAGCCGCGGGCCGGAGCCGGTGGCGCTAAAATTGCCTTTCTGCACCCGAAATCCACTAACGGCGTGCTTGTCGAACTGTGTGAACGCAAGGATTAGCGCACCATATTTATGGAATAAAAGAGGGTTGCCTTAAATTTGTCATTGGCTACTGGTTACTGGCTTCTGGCCTCCAATAGGTTTCAGGTGTCAGTGTTCAGGTGTCAGGAAAATACAGAGGACCGAGCACAGAAAACAGATGACAGATGGCAAAAACGGAAGATAAAGCACCCTATCTGACTTCTGTCTTCCGTCATCTGTTTGCTGACACCTGACACCTGAACACTGACACCTCCTTAGTAATGATTAATTTATAATTATCCCTTTTGTGGGAAAATGAGTTAAAAAGGAGCAAACCACGATGGCAAAAGATGCGGAAATGAAAAAATGGAAGGACCTTGCCATAAACGAGCTAAGGGGCAAACCTTTGGAATCCTTAGACTGGAATACGGCTGAAGGCATACCCGTTAAGCCGATATATACGGCTGCAGATCTTGAGGGAATGGAGCATATGAACACCCTTCCGGGTTTGGAACCCTATGTGCGGGGTCCCCGCGCGACCATGTATGCGGTAAGGCCCTGGACGATCCGACAGTATGCCGGTTTTTCGACTGCCAAAGAGTCCAATGCCTTTTATCGCAGAAACCTGGCCGCCGGGCAGAAGGGCTTATCAGTGGCTTTCGACCTGGCGACTCATAGGGGATACGACTCCGATCATCCGCGCGTGGCCGGTGACATCGGAAAGGCCGGTGTGGCCGTAGATTCCGTTGAGGATATGAAAATTCTTTTTGACCGGATTCCGCTGGATCAGATGACGGTTTCCATGACCATGAATGGTGCGGTTTTGCCGATTTTAGCGGGCTACATTGTTGCCGCCGAGGAGCAGGGCGTTAGCCAGGACAAACTTGCCGGCACGATCCAAAACGATATTTTAAAGGAATATTTAACCCGCAATACCTATATCTACCCGCCGGAACCTTCAATGCGGATTGTATCCGACATTATCGGATATTGCTCAACGCATATGCCCCGATACAATACGATCAGTATCAGCGGCTATCATATGATGGAAGCCGGGGCCGGCTCTGTATTGCAGGCCGCCTTTACCCTGGCTGACGGGCTGGAGTATGTCCGGGCGGCCCTGAATGCCGGGCTGGATATTGATACCTTTGCGCCGCGGCTGTCGTTTTTCTTTGGAATCGGCATGAATTTATTTATGGAGATTGCCATGCTGCGCGCGGCGCGGTTCCTGTGGCACAAACTCATCAGCCAGTTCAACCCCAAGGATCCGCGATCAACCATGTTGCGCACGCACTGCCAGACTTCGGGATGGAGCCTGACCGCTCAGGACCCCTATAACAATATTATCCGAACCACTCTGGAATGTCTGTCCGCAGCTTTGGGCGGCACCCAGTCACTGCACACCAACTCCTTTGATGAAGCCGTCGGGCTCCCCACAGATTTTTCGGCGCGAATTTCCCGCAATACCCAGCTGGTTGTTCAGGAAGAATCCCAGATTTGCCATGTGGTTGATCCATTGGCAGGCTCTTATTACGTTGAATCTTTAACTGGCGGCATTATTCGCGAAGCCGGTAAAATTATCGATGAAGTCGAAGAAATGGGGGGCATGGCCAAGGCAATTGAAACCGGAATGCCCAAGATGAGAATTGAAGAGGCGGCCGCCCGACGTCAGGCGCGCATCGACCAGGGCAAAGATGTCATTGTGGGGGTCAATAAATACCAAATCGAAGAGACGGTTGATCTGGAAATTCTCGAAGTTCCGGCCCGCGTTCGAGATGAGCAGGTCGCTCGCTTGAAAGAACTGAAAGCCCATCGGAATGCCAAAGCGCTCAGGCAAGCGCTGGAAACCTTGTCCAGTGCTGCTGAAAATGGCGGCAATTTGCTGGAAGCATGCATTCCGGCGGTGCGGGCCCGAGCCACCGTGGGTGAAATCTCGGATGTCCTGGAAAAAACATTTGGACGTTATGTGGCGACAACCCAGTGTATATCCGGCGTATATGCTTCCGAATACGGCGATAGTGAAATCATTAAATCGATTCGCAAGCGGACCGAAAGTTTTAAGGAAACCGAAGGCCGGCGTCCCAGAATCCTGGTGACCAAAATGGGCCAGGACGGTCACGACCGCGGTATCAAAGTAATTGCCACCGCATTTGCCGATCTGGGCTTTGATGTTGACATCAGCCCCATGTTTCAGACACCCCAAGAGGCTGCACGTATGGCAATTGAAAATGATGTCCATGTGGTTGGCGCATCCAGTCTGGCAGCCGGTCATAACACGTTGGTCCCGGAACTGATCGCAGCGCTCAGAAACGAAGGTGGTGAGGACATTTTAGTGGTTGTGGGCGGGATCATTCCGCCCTCTGATTATGAGTCGCTTTATAAGGCAGGTGTTGCCGGTATTTTCGGTCCCGGGACACCGGTGACCGAATCCGCCAACAAGGTGCTCAAGGCATTGGAGCAGAAAAGATAACAGGAATGCAGAAACGGATTGTGCGGATAAGTTCTATGATTGATTTAGAACGCTTAAATAAATCCGAAATCCGAATATCGCCTGATTTAATAAAATTGGCCGAAACAATTTTCTAATTTTCAAAATTCTAATGACCAAAACAACCACCCAAAACAACATGTTGGGATCTGTGTCCCAACCTCCCTTGTTTTGAAAATTTAAGAATTCGGATTTCGAATTTGTTTCGTGCTTCGAGTTTTGTGTTTCGGATTTGATTTCGACCCCCATGAGCATAAATCACGTGACAAATAAAATAGGCGCATGAATCCAGAAGATCTTAATATGTACATTGAGGGTGTGAGGGCACAAAATCGACGAATTCTTTCTAAGACCATCACCCTGATTGAAAGTTCGCGTTCCGATCATCAAGAACTGGCCCGCAAGATCATTGATCAACTGTTGCCGCACACCGGAAAAGCCGTCCGTCTCGGTATCACCGGCGTGCCCGGAGTTGGCAAAAGCACTTTTATTGAGAGTCTCGGCGTGTCGCTGGTGGATACGGGCCATCGGGTGGCGGTTTTGGCTGTGGATCCCAGCAGTTCCAGAAGCGGTGGCAGCGTGATGGCTGATAAAACCCGTATGGAAAGGCTCGCGGTTGAAGAAAATGCCTTTATTCGACCCTCCCCTTCGGGGAGCACTTTAGGTGGTGTGGCCCGCAAAACCAGAGAAACCATGCTGGTCTGCGAAGCAGCCGATTTTGACGTTATCATTGTCGAAACGGTGGGCGTGGGACAATCGGAGACCACCGTGGCGTCGATGGTCGATTTTTTTCTAGTGTTGATGCTTTCTGGTGCCGGAGACGAACTTCAGGGAATAAAACGCGGCGTATTGGAGCTGGCCGATGCAATTGCCATTACCAAGGCCGATGGCGACAACATTGCAAAAGCCAAAAAAGCAGCGAAAATATATGAAACCGCCTTGCATATGCTGCGGCCCACATCGCCAAACTGGGATCCACCGGTACTGACCTGCAGTGCTCTGGAGATGATCGGCATTGTTGAAATCTGGCAGACGGTTATAAAATATCATAAAAAATTTACCGCTAGCGGTGAACTGGAACAAAAGCGCCAAAACCAGGCGCTGGATTGGTTGTGGTCACTGGTCGAAGAAGGACTTCGGGAACGGTTTGATAAAAACCCTGAAATCAAAAAAAGACTTCGTCGAATTGAGCGCGCAGTTGAAAAAGGGGAAACTTCACCGAATCGTGCGGCGGATAAATTGCTTTTTTTTCTTGACAATCAGCGTTCGGTCTAGAAGATTGATTCTCTTATTCTTAAATGAGGGTTTGACCAAATTTTGTCGAAAGTGCCTCGAAATTTGCCCGCAATTCGATAGCTGTCAAACGGAAACGGTCCAGCCAGCCTGCCACCTAAGCGGAGAAATAAGCTAAACAGCACGTATTTTGGAATGAAAGGATATCAATAATGGGTGTCGTCAAAGATAAAATTAAAGCGCTTAAAGATCGTGAGATCAAAACACTTCAAATGGGTGGTGAAAAAGCAGTCGCCAAACAGCATGAGAAGAACAAGCTCACTGCCCGCGAACGGGTAAATCTATTATTTGATGAAGGCACGTTTCGTGAGATCGATATGTTTGTCAGCCACCGCTGCGTGAATTTTGGCATGCAAAATATCGACATCCCCTCAGATGGGGTCATCACCGGCCACGGGCTGGTCAATGGTCGACCGGTGTTTGCCTTTTCCCAGGATTTTACGGCCAGAGCCGGCAGTCTGGGGGAGATGCATTCCAAAAAGATTTGTAAAGTCATGGATCTGGCCCTGAAAGCAGGGCTGCCGTTTATCGGTATAAACGATTCCGGTGGTGCCCGTATTCAGGAAGGTATCGATGCGCTTTCCGGTTACGGTCAGATTTTTTTCCGCAATTCGGCCGCCTCGGGGGTTATCCCCCAGATTTCAGCGATTATGGGACCAACAGCCGGCGGTGCCGTCTATTCGCCGGCCATGACCGACTGGGTTTTTATGGTCAAGGGTAGCAGTTATATGTTTATCACCGGACCTGAGGTTATTAAGGCCGTCACCGGGGAGGAGATTACCTTCGAGGATCTGGGTGGCGCTAAAACCCATAATGAAAAAAGCGGTGTGGCGCATTTTGCCTGTGAGAGTGATGAAGATGCCATCGACCGGATCAAAAAACTGCTTTCCTATCTGCCGTCCAACAACATGGAAGACCCGCCCATCACCGATACGGGTGATGATCCCAAACGGACCGATCCGGCTTTAAATTCTATTGTTCCAGACAGTCCCAACAAATCCTATGACATGAAAGAGATCATTATTAGCATCGTCGATAATGGTGAGATTTTTGAACCCCATCAATATTATGCGCGTAATATGGTGGTTTGTTTTGCGCGCTTCAACGGCAGAGCCATCGGTATTATTGCCAATCAGCCGAAAGTGCTGGCCGGCTGCCTGGATATTGACGCCTCGGACAAAGCCACCCGCTTTATTCGATTTTGCGACGCATTTAACATACCCATGTTAACCATTGCGGATGTGCCGGGATACCTGCCCGGCAGTCAGCAGGAATGGGGCGGGATTATCCGGCATGGGGCCAAACTTTTGTGGTGCTATTCGGAAGCGACCGTACCGAAACTGTTGCTCGTTACCCGCAAGGATTACGGGGGTTCATATCTGGCGATGTGTTCCAAAGATCTGGGAGCGGATATGGCATTTGCCTGGCCCACCGCTGAAATTGCGGTCATGGGTGCTGCCGGCGCCGCCAATATTATCCATCGCAAGGAAATCAACTCAGCCGAGGATCCGGCCGCAAAGCGGGAAGAAAAGATTACAGAATATGATGCGTTATTTTCCAACCCTTACCAAGCGGCTATCCGGGGATATATCGATGCCGTCATCGAGCCCAGTGAAACCCGGCCACGCCTGATCGACGCCCTGGAGGTAATGTGTAGCAAACGTGAGACCCGGCCGCCCAAAAAGCATGGCAATATTCCGATGTAAAAATGGTTAAATTCGTTATATTGCTTTGATTGGTTTTATTTGTTTTTGCAGGCGCGCAACCATCATTTTATAACGAATGAAACCAATTCAACCAATAGAACCAATAAAACCCAAATTAAGGGTGATCCAATGGGAGATGTAAAGAAAGCCACTGCCGCAATTTCTGCAGTCTTGCTATATATCAAAACCGAAGAAGAAGCCATTGCGATGCAACCTGCTATGCAGGCTCAAGCTGCGGGAGCGGCGATGCCGCTATCTTCGCGGTCACCCACGCAGATTATCAAAGCCTGGGCCCTGAACGGTAGACAAACGCAAATGCAGATTCGCACTTTGATGCAGCTAAAAACGTTTTGCAGACGATAATTCGTGTTTTGTGTTTGGGTGTTTTATGTTTGGACTGCTTGAAGATTCCAAAAATATAGAGCAATTCAGCAAAAACACAAAATACCATACACCCAATACGAAACACGATATGATTTAAAAGGAGTAATTAAAAAATGAGCGATGACATTCAGGTAAAAATGACGAAAATGAATTACGACAAAGATCGGCCCAAGGCTCAGAATCCTGTCAAGGTAGAGGATCTGACCCTGCGCGATGGCCACCAGTCCCTGTTTGCAACGCGGGGTCGGACTGAAGATATGATCCCGGTCGCCGAGAT
>JASFGM010000157.1:0-6649 GCA_050123755.1 Desulfobacterales bacterium | reverse complement strand
CGCTGCATTTGCTCGGTACGATCATCTATGAGACCATTGATGTAGTCTTTCACGGATACCTTATCCGTGTGCATCGTGACCTGTTTGATCATGTCAATATCACGCTGATTGATGACATTGACAAAAATCAGTTCCGCGCTTAAGTCCTCCGCTAAGCGCCCTGCGTACTCCGTGATTTTATTGGAAAATTCAGAAAAATCCACCGCAACCATGATTTTTTTAACTTTGCTCATTTTGCTTCCCTCCGGCTTTATTCAGTCCACCGTGACCGAACGATAAAAAGCGGACGATCTACCCGGTTTAAAATTCCGGCGGCAACACTGCCGTAAAAAATGCGGGTAAGCCCCCCGTATCCATGACTCGTCATCGCGATGAGGTCTACATCTTCAGTGTTTGCCGCCTCAATTATCTTTTCTACAACCGGACCTTCGGCAACCAGCGTTTTGCAGGTAATACCTTTATCCCGGAACTTGGATGCAACTCCATCGAGGTAAGACTCGCTTTCTTGCAATTTGGCGTCGAACGCTTTGTCGGTGATGTTACTAAACGTTTCTCCAATACCATTGGCGTAAATGTGTACAAGAACGCGGATAAAGATGACAGTTGCCTGAAACCGGCGCGCCAACGCTCTCACATGGGGACGGATCATTTCGGCCCTTTTTGATCCGTCCAAAGGGACCAGGATTTTCTTATACATGCTTAAACTCCTTTTTGGAATTTTTAAATCCGAAGTATTGATTCTGCTTTTTATTTCAATCAGATCGAGGAGTTTTATAATCTAACTCAGCCGGCGTGAGACCGGAACCCCCGATTCTATATCCACCGTCTGATGAGCCAGAATAAATGTCGTCCACACCACAGCGGTCTTTGACCTTAAAGTTACTATTTGTGTCTTAAATAATAATCGAAATCGACACCGAATTCTTCAAGATCTTCTTCATCCATTTCATAAACTTCATAACCGGTGACATCAATTCGACGGAGGCCGTCTTTAGTTCTGGTGATAATACCGGTGGCTTCAACTTTGTTGCCGACTTCATACAACAGATTTTTACCCTCTTCATTCAGCTTAACCACATAAATTTCGTTTCCGGAATTGTTTATTCCGATCCTCCGCTATCGAGCGATTAGCTCTTTCGTGATGTTTGGGTTTGAAACGGCGTAATCTGTTGTTTGACCGAACGGCTTTTGCATTTTGGGCATCCCCACTTCTTTTTTTCATAGTCCGCCAAACTCAGTTGGATTGAAAACCGCTTTTTACATTTTTCGCAAATAAATTCATAGGTCGGCATTTTCTGTTCCCTTCACATGATGTCATTATTCTGGTTAAAATATAAGAGCAAAGCGTGTGCCATTTTATTGTAAATTCGGCGGCCGATTGTCGTTCTCGGAAAGCAGGTTGCATATTTAATTTAAATATCAAAGACTTTTCACACTGCATGGATTTATTTTTCTTAAAAAAGCGATAATTTTTTTTTGGCGCTTTATGCGAATAAAATATGAGCGCGGATAACCATTTTAAAATCAGATAATTTAGTTCTGCTTTTTGAATACAATCAGAACCGGGAGTTCTACATCATACCTCGGCCAAAACTTATCTATTGGATCCGATCTCCTTTGTGTAAATAAAACCTGCGGTGCGATCCATTTGGACCCAGGGGAGTTAAAACGTATTATTAACGATCAAAACGCCCTTTCAGCTGCAAAAATGGCATTTTTATCTGTATTTAAGTAGTCAATTCAAATTCATAATACAAGCTGTCTTTGGATTCTGCTTTCGCGAGAATCTCCTTTAACAGGCTGTCTTCTTCGGCCTGGGTATATCCGGCGCTGATTCGGACGATGAGCTTGTTGCCTGCTTCTTTGGTTAGCAAGTCTTTTAGTCTCAACTCTCTGGACAGCCTGGTTGAGAACTTGCGGGCGTCTTCCATGTCGGCGTTTTGCAGTACGACGAGGATTTTATCCAGGCTGTAGCGGGAGCAGGTATCCGTGATACGAAGACGCTGCTGTATTTGAGCGGCAAAATTTTTAAGCACGGTTTGACCGGCCGTATGCCCCAGGGTTGCGTTGATTTCATCCAGATTTTCAATCGTAAACATAACCAGGGAGAAGACAATCTGATGACGCTGCAAGTGCGCTAATGCTTCCTTGAATTTTTGTTCTCCTTGGACCAGAGTGGCCATGTTAGTCAGGGCATCATGTGGTTTTGCCAGGCCATTTACAAACTGCCGAACAACAGGGTCAGAAAACCGCCGGATATTTTCGGGAGTGCCTTCAAAGCAGATTCTCCCATCATTGAGCATGGCAATGCGCTGTGAAAAATAAAAAATGTCCGGAATTTCATGACTGATCATTACGGCCGTAAAACCGAATTTTTTCTGGAAGTCGACAATCATGCTGTACACCGCGTTTTTGCGGATAGGATCGAGACCTGTGGTCGGTTCGTCTAGCAGGACCACCTCCGGATCAGTTGCGAGGGCCCTTGCGAGAGCAACCCGTCTTTTCATGCCCCCGGAAATCTGACCGGGGTATTTATCATGAACGCCCTGTAATTCGAACAGCTGCATCTTTTCCTCCACCCGGCTTTTAACCTCTGATTTGGGCAACGATGTGCCTCTCCGCAGAGGAAATGCGATGTTCTCACTCACTGTCATGGAGTCAAAAAGAGCGGCATCTTGAAATACGTAGCTGAATTTTTCCCTTAGTCTATCTATTTCGGAGTGTTTCATCTTTGATAAGGGGCGTCCGTACAGGAAAATTTCCCCGGAGTCAGGCTGCATCAGGCCGATGATATGCTTTAGCAGCACACTTTTACCCACCCCGCTTTTGCCGATGATAGCGGTCACCTCTCCCTGATAAATACTCAGGCTGACCTCTTTGAGTATCTGGTTTGTTCCGAGCGTCTTAGATAATTTATCAAACTGGATTAGGGGTTGTCTCATTGTGTTTAATCTCGCTTACTTAACCTCAGAGATCAGAATTGATGCTTTGCGTGTTGCGGTGCAATTTGCGAACGGCCCATCTTGGATTCGTAATGATGCCACCGACAATTTTTTCACGAGATCGCTACCTGTGAACGCAGGAGTCTCAACAGATACCGTTGAGCCAATAGATCGGAACTGACCACACCCAGGACAGTACCATCCTCGACGACCGGCATTGCTGAAATTTGGTTTTGCTCCAGATCGGTTACGATATCCAGAATGCTATCAGTCGGATTTACCGAAATCACCTTGCGGGTCATAATCTTTTCTACGCTGCCCTCGCAAACCCCTTCGGCTGTGGCTCGGGTAATGTCCCAGGTGGTGACGACACCGGCAAGCCTGTCATCTTGTGAAAGCACGGCAATAATATTGCTCTGTGACTCGACGATCAGCGCTGCAGCCTCCGCCAAGGCGGCCTGTATGCCAACAGTGGGTATCGGTTCCATGATGTCTTTGGCCGTGCGTTCTTTTTCTTTGGCAGTCAGACGATGAAGACTGATGCCTTCTGCGGCCTGGCAAGGTAGCAGCTCCGAATCAGAGGCGAGCAAGTCGACCAGCTCCGTCATGTTCCGGCGAATCGACTTTTCTCTGAGCGCCATACCGGCTTCCAAGCGTCTGGCGGAAATTTCACTAAATTCGACAGCATTTTCAGCAAGCCAATTTTCAACTGCCTTGCGCTTGCCGAGTATTTTGGGAGGAATCTGAAGATTTGCAGGCGTTGGAATAAGGTGTTCCTGGGCCGCAAAAATGACACCACCGGAGTTAACCAGATAGTCATTTGCGATCATTATCCCTTTGTGGCGGTAAACTTCCTGTTCCATCCGGATTCGTGATGCTTTGCGATTCGGGTCCGGCGAGTAAGTGTTTGCACCTTCGATGATCAGCGACCAGGTTCCCATGCGCTCCACACTTATCGAACAGGCCTCTGTAGGGAGCACTCCCAGGTAATTAAATACGGGAGCTGCCGGTATAAAACAGAAGGCCGACTCGCGCAGCAGGTTGTTGGCATCCGTCGAAAATTTGGTGGGATGACGATGTCCTAAAGAAGCGATTTCACGGTCATAGTATTGACGGGAAACCAATCCCTTTTGCTTTGCCAAAATTAAAAGTTTGTCAATTGATAAACCGGTCTCGTCGTAAAGGTAACCCTGGAGATCGTTAACACCGATGACTTTGGCCGCTGGAAATTTTTCAAGCATGAGCCGGGCAGCATGCGCGCCAACCGCTCCGAAGCCCTGAATAATAACGGTAAGCTCATCGGGGGAAGGCATCTTTAATTGGCCGAACTGAGGCAGAACAGTTAAACGCGACATTATTTCGAGCAGTCTCACAAGCGCAATGATCAAACCGCCCGCGGCTGCCCCCAATTCGTCGATGCGGTTACCACCCATATCGGCGGGCTTGGACACCGCACTGTCGATACCATTTTCTACGGCAATCGTTTTCATGTCGGCGTCGCTGATGCCGACATCCGGACCGGGCACATAGATGTCCCGATAACGACAAAGCAGGCGTGCAAATTTTCTTATCAGCTCGTTGCGGTTCTCCAGGGACATGTCAGGTTCGGCTACAATTCCGGCCTTTCCACCACCGTACGGCAGGTCTGCGGCCGCGTTTTTTAGGGTCATGCCTCGGGCAAGATTGTGAATGTCCGCCGGCGTGAGGTCGGGCAGCATGCGGATTCCTCCCATGGACGGGCTTCCCATCGCCAGATTATCGACCACTAAAAAGCCGCCGACTTCCAAAGCGGAGGCTTCGTCCCACATGCAAGCAACCAGTCTGGGGCCGAGGCGGTCGCAATTGATCCCTAGTCGTGAGAGGAGTTGCTCGTCCATATAGCCGAGCTCCAGAAAACAATTCCCATTTTCCTTCTGGGTGCGGTTTTTAATGGCGGCTTCCGGAATATGCGCCATCAGGTATATTTCCATGTTCCTGGGTATCATCGTTTCCTTGCTCCTTTAAGGTTGAATATCTCCAAAAAATCGTGACAAAAAGAAGGGGAAGGCGTATTTTCTAAGAGCACTCCCTCCCCACGGTTTCGTTACCCTTAATCCGCACGGATCACTGGTGTGAAAGCGGAAATGATATTCACTCACAGTTCCCAAGTTGTTACATTCAGATGCAGCATACTCAATATTCACAGCAATCTACATGCCAATTATTTAACTTGCTGAAATCAATATAATTATTTTCTTTATAAATTGGAAATCGGAACTTGCAATTCATATGTCAGAAAGAAATCGGAATCGGGAATTCTTCTCTGAAGAGGTTTTCAACTTCATATTTTTCCTATTGAATATATCTTCAAGTAAGATTTTATTTGGTAGGACGTGTTTTTACATAAGATTCAACTACTTTTATTGCTCATCCATTTTTTTACTTTTGGATCTTTACCAAATGATAAAAATGGCATACCAATTGCCTATGGAAAGATACCTTTGATTCAATTTTGAAATTTAGGAGAGTTGGAGAACGGCAACAAGAGCATATCGTTAAAATTATGGAGGTCTTTGGTTAGACCATCGCAAATGTGTTCTGGGCCCCAATTCATAATCTGATGAGAACATCGTAACTGGAGTCTGTTATGTTAGGCTTTCTGTTTAAGAAAGAGCGTCAGCTCGAATCGCTCATTTATAGTTACCTGGAAAATCTTGGCAAAATTCAAAACCATTTTGTCAAGGCCATGAATATTTGCCTGAAAGAGGGTGTCAGCGACGATTTTTGTTTTCTCATGGATCAGACCCACAAATTTGAATCCAGAGCGGACGACCTGCGGGATGAAACCAACGAGTTGATGTACAGTCGGGCCCTGATTCCCGAATCGCGTGAAGATATAATGGCACTGCTCGAAAGAGTTGATGAGATTCCGCGATCTTTTGAGCAAATCTTAAATATGATCCGGACCCAAAAACTCTCTTTCCCCGAATTCCTGATTCTCGACATTCAGGAACTCATCCGGGTTTCCATGGAGAGTTGCGATATGATGGCTAAACAGATTGATGTATTGATAAAGAAAAAAGAAGGCGTCAGAATGCTGATGTCGACGATCGATCAAAACGAGAGCCATTGCGATCATATTGAGCGACGGATTATCACCAAGCTTTTTGATTCGGATCTAGAGCCTTTCTTAAAATTGCAATTAAAGGAAATGGTCATCGTTATGGGCGAAATCTCGGATCAGGCCGACAGAGTATCCAAACGGGTAAATATTATGACCATGAAAAGGCGGATTTAATGCTGTCGCTTCTGGGTGGAATCTTTCTGGGCTGGTCCCTGGGCGCCAACGATGCATCCAATGCCTTCGGTTCAGCGGTGTCCTCACGCATGCTGAAGTTCTGGACGGCTGCGATTTTAGCCTCGCTTTTTGTGGTGCTGGGAGCCATCCTCGAGGGCCGGGCCGGAATCGAGACTTTGCAAGGCCTGACCGGGTTGACACTCAAAATGGCGGTTGTCTCATCGGTTGCCGCCGCTGTCACGGTCTCCATTATGACCCTGCTGGGTCTGCCGGTGTCGACTTCCCAGGCGGCTGTCGGCGCCATTTTAGGCATCGGTTTCTTGAACAAACAGCTGAATGTTGCCGGTCTGGGTAAAGTGATTGCATGCTGGTTCGGCACCCCGATCGGCGGCCTGCTGATGGCGATCGCACTCTATAGACTGCTGGCGGT
>JASFGM010000156.1:0-6651 GCA_050123755.1 Desulfobacterales bacterium | reverse complement strand
ATGTTTTTTGCGGTCTTCGCCTTTTTGACACCGCCGGTGGCGCTCGTCGCACTCATTGCCGCCAAGCTGGCGGAAGCCCCGTATATCCCATCCGCTATTGAAGCCACCAAAGCTGCGATCGGAGGTTTTATTATCCCCTTTATGTTCATATACAGCCCAATATTGCTGTTGCAGCCTCAGGAGCCTTTCGGGGCCGTGCTGGCGATTGTGGCCAGCGTCACCTGTTTATTTTTACTAGAGGTGGCATTTGTCGGTTATTATCTGACGGATTGTACGTTTGTGGAAAGGCTTCTGGCCAGCGTCGCCGGGCTATCTTTGTTTATTTTCTTCATATTAAACAGCAACATTCTGTTTTTAGTCGGTATTGTCCTGTGCGTGCTTTTGACGATTTTACAGCGGCGCAAGAAAAGCATGCTTGGCGCTAAGGCACTGCCGGAGTTGGGACAGATTTAATTCATTTGGAGAGACAATCAAATGGCATTCAAACACATCTATTTTAATGAGGATACCTGTGACGGATGCGGCAAGTGTGTTGAAGTCTGCATGTGTGATGCCTTTGTACACAACCCGCAAAAGGGCAAAGCGCCGATCCTAAAATACCCCGACGAATGCTGGTTTTGCGGATGCTGTATCACCCATTGTCCCCATAAAAATGAAGGGGCGATCCAGATGATGACACCCTTTCCAATGCGAGGCTCATTTAAGAGGTAAAACGGCCTGTTTATGTGAGCGAAAATCATAGTGCTGAAGGAGCAAAAAGTGAGCGAATTAAATGTCATTCCGGTTGAAACCGATGTGTTGATCATCGGCGGGGGATTGGCCGGGTGTATGGCAGCAATTAAAGCCGCTGAGGGGCAGGGGCTGAATGTCACGATGGTCGACAAATCCAACACGGTGGCCAGCGGTTGCGCCGCTTCCGGAATCGACCATGTCTGGGCTTATATCCCCCCCATCCATGAAAAGATGGGATATAGCATTGACGATATGGCCGAGGACCATCGTCAGGGCACGGCCTTCGGATTTTTCCGTAAAGACCTCTTTTATCTGGTGGCCGGCAACATGTACGACCGCATGCTGGATCTGGAAAGCTTCGGCATTAAATTTCGCTATGACGACAGCCGGATACCGGGCCAATTCAGAATCGTCGAGCAGTTTCACAGTGTGCCGACCTCCTTTAACTTTGACGGCGTTCCCCTGAAGCCGACCTTAACGAAACAGGCGCGTAAAAGAGGCGTCAAAATCATCAACCGCGTGCAAATGACCGATTTGCTTACCGACAACGGTCAGGTATGCGGTGCGGTGGGTGTCGGTACCCGGACCGCCGATATTTACTTTTTTAAGGCCAAAGCGATTGTGTTATCCAGCGGCAGGTCAAACCGGTTAAGCCGCAATTTAACCGGCTTTGATTTTAATCTGCGCATGCCTTCACCCCTGACCGGCGACGGGACCGCGATGGCCATCCGGGCGGGTTTGCCGGTTGTAAACATTGAATTTCTCAGCAACATTCTGGGTCTGGGTCCCTGCGGCAATTACAACCCCAATTATGGAGATCCCCGCAATACGGTCCAGCCGGCTGCGCGCATCATTGACGGGCAGGGCAATGTTATCGTTCCGCGAACCCAGTTTTACGATTGGGATAATCTGGGCAAGGAAAAATGGACTGCCGACATCCGGCGTAAATGGATAGCAGACCGTAAAGTGTGGCGCGGCAGCAGGGCCGGTTTGGTCCAACGGGCGGCTGCCGGTGAGGGCCCTTTTTATCTGGATTTCAGTGAGGCCACCGATGAGGAGATAGAATATATTGAGTGGTCAATCAAAAACGAGGGCAAAGGGACTCAATTTTTACGCTATTTTAAAGGTGAAGAACAAGCAGATTTAAGAAAAAACAGGCAGGAATATGTCGGTTCCTGGCCTCGGGAAATATCGGGTACGGCGGCCAAAGGCTTATGGGTTGACCAAGATCTGGAAACGGATATCAAGAATCTTTTCGGCGCCGGTGACGAAGTCGGTGGTCTTCCCTGGCAGGCTTCAACCGGGGCCTTTACGCAGGGCTGGTATGCCGGAGAAATGGCCGCAATAAGGGCCCGGAAACAAAAAGCGTTTGCGGCGACAAGCGATGAGAACGTTAAGGCCCGCCGCAACATGTGCGCCGAAATTTTGGACTGCCGGCGCGGGTTTCATTGGAGAGAGGTGGAGACCGGCATTCAGAACCTGATGGATTTTTATTGCGGCAACATCCGCAGTGCAGATCTATTGAAGCGCGGGCTGGAGCGTCTGGAAGATGCCAAAGCCGCGCCTCTCCAGGCTGAAAATCCGCATGAACTGGGACGTTGTCTGGATGTCAAATCGATTATTGATAATGCCGAGCTGGTTTTAAGGTCTTCTTTGGAACGCCAGGAGAGCCGACCGATTCCCTTTGGATTCCGCCGGGCCGATTACCCTGAACAGGATGATAAAAATTGGAAGATTTTTTTAGCCATTCAAAAAGATGGCGACAGCCAGTTTAAGCACACCAAGCTTCCCACGGATGGATAAGGTTGTATCTCCCAAAAATCTTATTAAAGTTCTAACAGCTTTGGTACCAGGTTTCAGTGTTCAGGTGTCGGTCTCCTGGTTCAAGGGTTCAGCGTTCCAAGGTTCAGAGGTTAGATAACAAAGATCAGATGTCAGAAGGCAGAAAACAGGGAACCGCAGAATATCGAATGTTGAATATCGAACTAAAAAAAATTTCGTCATTCGAAATTCCTTGTTCGATATTCGATATTTAAAACTTGAAAAATTGATGCGCTGCCTTGCATTCGAAATCTGATGCCAGATGGTCAGGAATCAGATGGCAGCGACCTGAGGTTAGAGCAACCCTGAACCCAGAACCTCTGAACCTTGAACCCCACTTCTACACACAAAAGGATATAAACCATGAATTGGAATGAATATGTAAAACACAACGGTGTTCCCGAGTGGCCATATCCGATTCGGTATGGAGAGGAAAGCGCGGTTGAAACCGATGTGTTGGTTCTCGGGGGCGGCATAGCGGGCTGCTGGGCGGCGATCAGCGCTGCGCGCCGGGGGGTAAGCGTGGCCATGATTGAAAAGGGTGCCACGATCACCAGCGGCGGCGGCGGGCCCGGCTGCGATCACTGGATCAATACGCCTCACCCGGATTCGCCCATCACCGCCGAAGAGGTCGTGGAATGGGAGCTTGAATATAGCGGCGGGTATACCAACGGTATCTCAAGATATATTGCCGCTCGTGAAAGTTATGCGACCCTGCTCGAACTGGAACAGATGGGTGCTAAAATCAGGGATACCGAAGATGAATTTATACAGGCGCCCTTTCGAGATGAAAAAACCAAATTTTTATTTGCTTATGATTATCAGAACCGCCTTCATTTTCGGGTATGGGGCAGCACCTTCAAGGCCGCGCTGTATAAAACATGCAAGCAGTTGGGCGTGAACCGTTTCGACCGGATTATGGTCACCGGTCTGCTCAGCGCCAATGGCAAAATTGGCAATCCGGTGGTGGGGGCGACCGGATTCCATACCCGTACCGGTGAATTCTTCATTTTCAAAGCCAAGGCAATTATTGATTGCCTGTCCAGGCATCAGAGAAATTGGAGCTTTTCCCTCGAGCTCAAGGGAGTGCCCACTCTCAGACCTCCGACAATAGTCGGTGATGGACACGCCATGGCCTGGCGGGCCGGTGCCGAGTTTACCATGATGGAACGATCCATGCCGACTTCATTCGGCAGTGGCAATGGCTACCCGTTCTATGGTCACGGGAACGCTATTAATACCTGGTTTCCCTGTAATATGGTGGATGCGCACGGTAAAAAAATTCCATATGTCGATCGCGACGGCAAGATTCTTGAGGCCGAAGTCGATCGCTCTTTGCCGGCCGCGGGTCAAAAATTTCTGGGTGAGCGCACCACGGCTTATACCCACAAAAGGCCGGAACTGATTCCGGATTTAGAAGCGCGGGTGCGCAAAGGGGAATTTGTTTTGCCTCTGTATGCGGATTTGCCTTCGATGTCTGAACATGAAAGACAGGCCATCTGGGGCCTGATGGTCGGGGAGGAAGGCAAGACCAAGATTCCCATCCTGCACACTTACAGTGCCGCCGGGTTTGATCCCAACGAAGACCTGCTTCAGAGTTACCTGCTCCTGGGCAGCGATCCCATGCGGGGCAGTGTGCGGCCTCAGGAGAGAACCGGCGGAGAAATTGGTGATGCCGGCGGTCTGCTGGTGGATTGGAATCTGAAGAGTAATCTGGAAGGATTGTATGTCGCCGGAGACGCCCTCTTTGCGGCTAACTATCACTATCATGCGGCGGCTACGGGCAGGTACGCGGGACGCAAAGCCGCCGAATATGCCCAAAAAGTTCAAAGGCATGCGCTGTCCCGCCAACAGGTGGAAGAAGAAAAGGCCCGGGTCTATGCGCCCCTCAACAACGGAGAGGGTGTCGAATGGAAAGAGTTAAATGCCGCCATCTGCAAAGTCATGCAAAACTACTGTGGTGAATTAAAAAACGAAGAGCTTTTAAAGATCGGTTTGATCTGGCTTGATGACCTCAAACGCAATGAAGCGCCCAGGGTGCAGGTGGACAACCCCCACAAACTGATGCGCACCTTAGAGGTTTTCAATATCCTGACCTGTTGTGAAATGATTATTCACGCTTCCATGGCCCGCAAGGCCAGCACCCCTTTACTGGGTTTTTTCCGACAGGATTATCCGGAAGTCGATCCGCCGGAATGGCATAAATGGGTGACGATCCGGCTGGAAGAGGGCGGCGTCAGAACCGCGACATTGCCGATCGATTTTTGGTCCCCGATGGCCGAAAATTACGAAAAGCATTACCGTTAAAGGATAAAAGGAGAGCAAGAATGACTCGAGCAAAGGCTTACGCGGTTCCCAACCGCAACACGCCTTCCGACCCCGTGATAATTGATCCCGAGGTTTGTAACGGGTGCAATATGTGTGTCCACGTTTGCGTCGCAGATCTTTTTATTCCGAACCCTGATAAAGGTCAGCCGCCGATTATCCTTTATCCTGAGGAGTGTTGGTATGAAGGCAGCTGTGTGGACCACTGCCCTAAAGCGGGCGCCATTGTACTCAATCATCCCCTCACCCAGCGGGTTCGATGGAAGCGCAAAAAAACCGGCGAACATTTTAGAGTCTAACCCAGCCATCGGGTATTTTTCCCATGACTGTGCTCCCCCCGCCGGTGTAGGCGGGATTTAACATATTTTTTTAGTAATCTCCAGACGTTTAAAAAACCGATTCGAGGAGCTAATTAAATGCGAAAAGGCTGCCTGCGCTTTGCATTTTGATTTTCCATGATTAACCTATTACATAGGAGGAACGAAAAGTGAAAGAACCAATGAGTTCGCTAGATGATAGAAAGGCTGATCCATATATTGATCGCCGATCCGGAGATGATCGACGGGTTGTCTACGACTCGGATTATTTTGAAAGCGGTGGTGTCGAAAGAAGAAAGGGAATGGATCGCAGGCAGCAAAGCGAGCGACGCGATGGCTGCACCAGAGTAAGTCAATGGTCGAGCGTCTGTCCGGATGAAATCTAAAACCATTATACTCAAACGTTGAATCTGATATTCAGGACATTCCCATCCTGCACGATATATTTTCTTCCTTCCAGTCGACGCAAACCCCGTTCGCTCACCTGGTTTTCAGAGCCATAAAGCATCAGATCATCATACGAGATGCATTCGGCCCGGATGAAACCGCGGGCAAGATCCGTATGGATCGTGCCGGCCGCCGCTATTACATTCTGGCCTGCCTGAAGGCTCCATGCGCGAACTTCATCGTAACCCACCGTGAAAAAGCTGATATAACCCAGAAGTTCATAAGCGGCAGTACATAATCGATCTCTTGCGGATTCCTGGATACCCATATCCGCCATAAAGAACGCTATCTCTTCCGGATCATTTAGCTGTGACAATTCCATCTCGAATTTGCCGGCAAATTCGATAACCCGGTGGCTTTTCGCGATCTCTTGCAACAGGTTCCCATTCTTTCCAAAATTGTTTTCATCTGAGTTTACGATAATCATGATCGGTTTTTGCGTAAGGAACTGAAACCCGCGGATCATCTTTTCAGGCTCCCCGTCTAGTTTCAAATCCCGGATCGGTCGATTGCTGCTCAAATGGTCTATGATTCTGTGCAATAGCTTTTCTTCAGTTTCAAGAAGATTTGTTTTTTTGCCACGCTGACAGGCCTTTTGGATTCGTTCCAATCGACTCTCGGCGATGATCAGATCCGAAATCAATAACTCATCCTCGAGTTTCTCAAGATCCCGCAGAGGCGTGGGGCTTTGCGCCAGATCGCCGCGAAAATGACGCACTACCAGGGCGATCGCATCCGTATTTTTTATCAAACCCATCGATGAACTGGAGAAAAGGCCCTCCCGGGCAGCGCCCTGGGTCAATCCGGCAAAATCGATCAGCTCAATGACTGCATAGGTGGTTTTTTTCGGCTGATACATCTCTGAAAGGGTCGCGACCCGGTCGTCTGCGACTTCCAGCATGGCCCTGTTGGGCTCCGATTTGGAATTGGCGTAAGATGACACCTCGGCCTGCAATCCCGCAAGGGCATTGAAGATCGTCGTTTTGCCCGAATTTGGCAGACCGATAAG
>JASFGM010000155.1:0-6681 GCA_050123755.1 Desulfobacterales bacterium | reverse complement strand
GCTCTTTTCATGGAAGACAGCTTTGACGGCAAGACGATGGGGGATATCTGGACAGATATCGGTGCTAAATATGGATATCAGATAGCGCTGCGGGAATCCATGGGAATGGGGGCCAAGGATTTCACCTCTCAGGTTCTCAAGGGTAAGGAAGCGAACATCGATGCGATTCTTTGTATGGCCAACGTACCGGAGACCGTAACCCTGGTTCGTCAGCTGAAGGAAAACAAGCTCAACATTAAATGGTTCCAAGGATTCAAGGGGACCTGGTCGAATGAATTCTGGGATGCCCTGGGAAGTGACGCCGAAGGTATTTTGCTGGATGGTTTCTGGTCCATGGATTATGCGTTCCCCGGAGCCAAGCAGCTGGGAGAGCAATACCACAAAGATTTCAAAAAGTATTCCGTCAGCGCTGGCTTCTATTATGCGACCGCCCATGTCCTGTTTCAGGCCATCGAGAAGGCCGGGACATTGGATGACCTCAAGGTGCGCCAGGCCGTGATGGAAAACGAATTTATGTCAGTCAACGGCCCTGTCAAATATGATGAAAAAGGTATCGCACTGTTTCCGCTTGGAAACCTCCAGTGGAGAGGCGGAAAGCAAGTGCTCTTGTATCCCCTCGATCGTGCCAAGGTGAAAGGCGTTCCGATAGTGCCGTGGGACCAGCGTTAGGCCAAGCTGAATCAAGAATCGTAAATTTTTTTAACAGAGAGGATAAAAATGGATATTAAAGCCGCTGTTGTTTTTGAAAAATCAGGGGAATTCAGCATCGAGCAACTGCAAATCAGTGATCCGAACGATGATGAAGTCCTGGTTCGAATCGTCGGCACCGGTGTCTGCCACACGGATCTGGCCGGCCGGGAGCAATATTTGCCGATTCCACCCGAGCGCGCGTTTCCAGCTGTCTTCGGACACGAAGGGGCCGGCGTGGTGGAAACGGTGGGGGCACGGGTGTCCAAAGTAAAACCGGGCGATCATGTCGCTCTGAGCTGGGATTTCTGCGGCGCCTGCCCGTCGTGCAAGTCGGGCAACGAGCCCTATTGCAACGATCTCTTTCTCCATAATTTTAACGGCGCCCGGCCCGACGGGACCACGACCTTGCGTAAGGGTGATCAGGTCATCTACGGGTCCTTTTTTTGCCAGTCTTCTCTCGCCAATTTCGCGCTGGCCAATGAAAGAAATATCGTCAAGGTGAGAAAAGATGTTCCCCTCGAAATCACCGGCCCCCTGGGGTGCGGCATCCGAACAGGCGCGGGCGCGGTCATGAATACTCTTCGTCCCAGCCCCGGGGCTTCCATCGCGGTATTCGGCGTCGGCCCAGTGGGGATGAGCGCTATCCTCGCTGCGGTGGTATGCGGTTGCACCACCATCATCGCTGTGGATATCATTCCAGACCGTCTCGAAAAGGCCAAGGACTTCGGAGCCACCCATATTGTCAATGCGAGCGAGACGGATCCGGTTGAGGCGATCCGGGATATTACCGGCGGGGGAGCGGAATACAGCCTGGAGTGTGTCGGGAACCCCGAGGTTCTTCGACAAGCTGTGGACGTTTTGCCTCGCTGCGGGGTTTGCGGACTTCTCGGTGTGGTGCCGCCTGGCACAGAGGTCAGCCTGGATATGGACCTGATCATGAACGGCCGGACGGTTCGAGGGGTCCTCGCCGGCGATTCCATTTCGGATCTGTTCATCCCCAAACTGATTGAATTATACAGCCAGGGACGCTTCCCGTTTGACCGAATGATCACATTCTACCCATTCGACCAAATAAATCAAGCGGTCGAAGATATGGAAAAGGGCCGTGTGGTCAAGCCGGTTTTACAAATGTAACGCCATTCGATTGGGTCGTTTTTCCTTTGCGCCTTTCACATGATATGGTTTTTTTAAAAAAGATTGGATAGGAGGCAACTGAAAACTGTGGCACACAATGCAGAATTAAAAAAAAAGTTAAAGGAACTGGCAGAAAGAGACTGGAATGTGCCGGCTCTTGAGGCCAGAATTAAAAAACTGACAGTGGAGGGAATTCCCAGCAAGACACTTAGCCGGGATGAGATCTTGGCCAACAAGCCGCAGATCCTGGATCGCGTTCAGCAGCGGGCTGAGGAGTATAACTTTATTCTTAAGAATTGTGCCCAGGGGACAGCGCTGGCCTTGCTGGAAGAATTCGGTCTGGGCAATATGGAGATTATCAAGGCTTTGACGCCCTTTCCCGGCATCGGCGGGACCGGTGAAATATGCGGAGGCATAACCGGGAGCCTAATCGCATTTGGGCTATTTTTTGGAAGCGACGACCGGCTGGATCTTGAAGCGATCGGTGCCACTATTATGAATGCCCAGAAATTTATGGCTCTTTTCGAAAACGAATTGGGTCATCGATTATGCGCTGAGATACACGAACATGTGGTATTTGGGCGCAACATGGATCCCGGCGCCAGCGAAGAACATATGGCGGCTTTCGCGGAAGCTAAAGGATTTGAGAAGTGTGGTCTCGCTACGGGTATCGGCGCCAGGCTTGCCGCTGGATTTATGATTGACAGCATGGCTTAAAGCTTAGAGGTTTTTAGATCTGGCGGATCTTTTGAAGAATAGATCCGGCTGCCGGTGAATGGTTCTGAATACAATCTCCTCTTTTTTACGGACGGCGTAATTTTTTCGTAGCTTTGCCGAAGGAGGAGGTCTATATGAGATCCTATCGATACCGATGTGAGGTGCTCAATTAACCATTAACAAAGGAGGTAACAGCCATGTCAGGGGAATTGGAAAAATTGCTATCTGATTTAAAAGAGCCGGAGGCCCTGGAATTTGTTGACAATGCTCTGGCAGAGGGAGTCGATCCTGTGGCACTCCTGGATGCGGCCAGGGAAGGGATGAATATCGTAGGCCAGCGCTTTGCCGATGAAGATTATTTCATCCCGGACCTTGTTTTTTCCGGGGAAATCCTAAAGCGCATCGTCGCAAAACTTGAACCGCATATGAAAGACAAGGAAGGTAAAAAAGCTGAACCCATCGGAAAGATCGTTATCGGGACAGTCGCCGGAGACATTCACGACATTGGCAAAAACCTCGTCGTCTTTATGCTCGATGTCAGCGGTTTTGAGGTCCAGGACCTGGGTATCGATGTGCCCGTGCAGAAATTCGTGGATGCGATCAAGGAGAGCGGAAGCACCGTGGTCGGGTTGAGCGGATTTTTGACCTTGGCTTTTGATGCCATGAAAGACACCGTAGATGGGATCAAGGCTGCCGGACTGAGGGATCAGGTCAAAATAATGATCGGCGGCGGTCAGATGGACGACCAGGTTAAAAGCTTTACTGGGGCGGACGCGTACGGAAAAGACGCCGTGGCGGCCGTTAAATTGGCCCAAGGCTGGATAGGAGGGTAAGACAATGGAAAAGAAATGGGAAGAGATGTCACCTGACGAAAAGCAGGAGGCGCAGTTTCAAAAGTTGCTTACACCCAAAGACCCTGAAGGCAATGACCTTCAGTTTCAAAGCCCGGAAGCAGAAGCTACCTATAAAGCGAGCATAAACAGATTCAAGGATGCCATTCAGCTCAAAGAGCCGGATCGGGTGCCCGTTACCGTATTTCCCGGTTGGTATCCTGTTCTTTATTCCGGAATGACTCCTCAAGAGGCCATGCATGACTACGAAAAATGCGCCGCAGCCTTTAAGAAATTCGTCCTGGATTTTAAGCCGGATCTTCAGTGGGGTGGCGTAATGCCCGGCCCGGCAAAATTTTTTGAGATTCTTGAATATAAGCTATATGCCTGGCCGGGCCATGGAGTTAATCCCGACAGCGGCTACCAGTGCCTTGAAGGCGAATACATGCAGCCCCATGAATATGATCTGTTGATTTCTGATCCGTCTTTTTTCTTCAGAAATTTCTATTTGCCGCGTGTCTTCGGTGCTTTAGAGGGCTTTACGATGCTGCCGCCACTAACCAGTATCCTCGAGATGTACGGGGTTGCTTTTAATTTTATACCCTATGGGCTGCCCCCCGTCCAAAATACTTTCAAAGCGCTTTTTGAAGCCGGAGCTGAAGCGCTGAAATGGGCCACGGTTATGGGCGGCGCAGATGGTGAACTGGCGACATTGGGATTTCCCAATATCCTCGGCGGCTTTACCAAAGCGCCGTTTGACACCATCGGCGATACCCTTAGGGGCACCGAAGGGATTATTATGGATATGTACCGGCAACCCGATAAACTCCTCCAGGCGCTGCAAGCGATTACGCCCATCATGATCGGTATGGGGTTGGGCGCAGCCCAACAGACCGGAAATCCCGTAATATTCATGCCGCTGCACAAAGGTGCTGACGGCTTCATGTCCGATGAGCAATTTAAGACGTTTTACTGGCCGACTCTAAAAGCAGTCATCGAGGGCTTAATTGGAGAGGGATGCATCCCGTTTATCGCGGCAGAGGGTGGCTATAATAGCCGATTGGAAGTGATCAGCGACATACCCAAAGGCAAGACGTTATGGATGTTCGATCAGACCGATATGGTTAAAGCCAAGGAAATCGTCGGTGATACCCTCTGCCTCTGGGGCAACATGCCATCCACCATGTTGAAAATAGGCACCCCCGAGGATGTGAAGGATTACGCCAAGAAACTCATCGATACAGCCGGCAAAGGCGGTGGTTTTATCATGGCCAACGGGGCATTTTTTGATCACGCCAAGCCGGAAAATGTCCAGGCCATGGTCGACTTCACCAAAGAATATGGCGGGTATTAAAAGGAGATTCTTCATATTGATATAGAGCGTATTGATTTAAGTTATGCTAGAGGGTAAGGGAAAAATTATGGTTGAACCCACCTACAAAAGCGATCTCAGCGCCGACGAAAAGGTCCTCATGGCCATTGTGAGGGCGGCAGAGATCTTCAGACGAACCCACGCTGCTGTTTTTAGAAATTACGGACTATCGTTTCCGCAGTACAATGTTCTGAGGGTTTTGGATGCTTCAAAAAAGAGTCAGAATAAGATGAGCGATGTGAGCCGGATTATGCTTGTTCCGAGTGCCAATATTACCGGCCTGGCCAAACGACTGGTACAGGCCGGTTTTATTATCAAGAAATCCGACCCAAAAGATGAACGTGTGACCATACTTGAAATTACGCCCAAAGGAAAAAGAACCTTAAAGAATATTGAAGCGGAAAAAGATGAGCGCCTGGAATCGATGTTGAAGAATTTATCCAAAAATGAGAAATTCGATCTTCTTGATAAAATCAAACGAATCTTAAAAAACGGCATGGAAAAATAATACCGCCGACAAGCCTTCAAATCATAAATGACGCTCGGACTTTCCCACGATGATTGGGTGTTTTAAAACATGGATGCGTATAACGGCAGTAGAAAATAGATCTATTTTTAACTGAGGAGGTGTTTTTTTGACAACGAAGATCCGGCTTTTAGTGAATGGTTTTGAATATGATCTACGGATAAAGCCGCATTGGACTTTAATAGATGTTTTGAGGGACGAGATCGGTCTTACGGGCACCAAAAAGGGATGTGGAAAAGGTGAGTGTGGTGGGTGCACTGTTATGATTGATGGTGAAGCCGTTCTTGCCTGTCTGGTTCTGGCGATCCAGGCCCAGGGTAAAAGTATCCAGACCATCGAAGGCCTCGCACAGAAGGGCAAACTCGATTCTCTTCAGAACGCCTTTGTGAAATACGGCGCCATCCAGTGCGGTTATTGTACGCCGGGCATGATTATGACCTCAAAGGCCCTTCTGAATAAAAATCCTCATCCGACGGTCGCAGAGATCCAGAAGGCCTTGTCGGGCAATCTCTGTCGCTGCACCGGATATGCCAAAATTATTGAGGCCGTCCGAAAGGCCTCAATGATGGGGGCGAGCAAATGAAAAGGGATTATGTCAATATCGGCAAGCGGCTTCCCCGCGTGGATGCGGTCGTGAAAGCCACGGGGGAAGCCAAATACGCCGGTGATCTTTTCCTGCCTGGGATGCTGCACGGCAAGATCCTGCGAAGTCCATATCCTCACGCCCGGGTGCTTGATATCGACATTTCCAAAGCCAAGCGGCTTGCGGGCGTTCATGCGGTGGTAACCGGCAAAGATACCATCGGCTTTAAAGCCGGTGGCATTTCAGCTCAGGGGGATGAGCCCTATCTGGCCCTGAATAAAGTTCGATTTATCGGCGATGCCGTAACTGCGGTTGCAGCGATTGATGCGGAGACCGCCGAGGCGGCTCTGGAGCTGATCCGGGTTGAGTATGAAGAACTCCCGGCTGTGGTGGATCCGCTGACGGCCATGGATGATGATGCGCCGATTATCCACGAACACGCACCGCGAAACATCTCCTTTAAGACCGATCTCGCATACGGGGATGTGGAGCAAGCCTTCCGAGAGTGCGATTATGTCAGAGAGGATCGGTTTGAAACAGCGCCGATACGCCATGGATTTCTGGAGCCCCATGCGGCGCTGGCGGTCTGGGATCATTCCGGTCGGGTGTCTTTTTGGGGTTCCAAGCAGAGTCCTTATTTTACATACCGAAATCTGGCCAAAGCCTTAAACATTCCGTTGAGCCAGATCCGTGTGGTTCAACCGTATATCGGAGGGGGCTTCGGCGGCAAAAACGAAATGTTTAATGTGGATTTTTGCGCTGCGCTGCTTTCTCAGAAAACGGGCAAGCCCGTCAAGATTGTGGTCAATCAGGAAGAGGTGCTTTTTGC
>JASFGM010000154.1:0-6690 GCA_050123755.1 Desulfobacterales bacterium | reverse complement strand
GGTATTCCCAAGCCTTAAACGACTGCAATACACGCTTCCGGCAGGATGCCGCACCGGCATCCTGCCGAATTTTTTAACTCAATCTCGCCGGAGAAATTGAATGAAACCGGAAAACATGCCCAAGGCCGATTTCGTGGTCTCCATCCTGCTGATGGCCTTTGGCGTCTGGATTGTCCTTCATTCCCTCCAAATGCCGCGGTTTAAAGAACTCAGTGCCGATCCCATGTCGGTTCCCGGCATCGTACCCGGGATTCTCGGAACCGTAATCTTCATTTTGAGTCTGGTCGTGTTTATCCGGTCGCTGACGCGGAGAGGTTATCAACTCGGACTCGACCGCCAAACACTGAAAAACTTCTTCCAGGACGCATCCTCGCAACGCATGCTTGTGACGATATTTATATGCATCGTCTACGGTATCTTTATGGTCGGAAGCCTGAACTATTACCCGGCAACATTTATCTTTGTCCTGGTGTTTATCATCATTTTTCAATTGCGCGGCACGCAGCACGTCAGCGCCCGGGGAAAGGTGTTGCTGTTCGCAGTCCTGCAGGCCTTGTTGGCCGCCGGGATTGTGGGTGCCGTGTTTCGTTATCTGTTTCTGGTGGATCTGCCGTGAAAGCAGTGATTTGATGGGGGAAACCATGATTGACGGGTTTTTGATGTTTTCCAAAGCCTTGTGGGGATTTGTGATGCTAAATCCGGTGATGATTTTGTACGTACTGGGCGCAACCCAGCTAGGGATCATTGTCGGAATGCTGCCCGGACTCACGGCAACCATGGGGGTCGCATTGATGACCACCCTGACCTTTAAAATGGAGCCGGATTCGGCGGTTTTGATTTTGGTGTGCATGTATGTGGGCGCTATTTATGGCGGCAGCCGCAGTGCGATCCTGCTCAATATCCCCGGTACACCGGCCAATGCCGCCACGGCGGTGGACGGATACCCGCTGGCGCGTCAGGGGCTGGCCGGTAAAGCCATCGGTATCGCCACAACGGGTTCTTTTCTGGGGTCTATCATCGGGTTGTTGCTGCTGGCCTTTTTTACGCCGTTGATTGGTAATTTTGCTCTCAAGTTTAAATCGTTTGAATTTTTCTGGCTGGCCATTTTCGGTATCGTCATCTGCGGTAATTTAACCGCGCCCAAAGACCCCCTGAAGGGGTGGATTGCGGGCTTTCTGGGCCTGTTTGTGGCCACCATCGGCATGGAACCCTATCATGCCTACCAGCGTTTCTCTTTCGGCTACATGGATTTATCCGGCGGGATCCACCTGATTCCGGCCATGGTGGGGGCTTTCGGATTCGCCGAAATCATCACCGTGATGAAGCAGCCCAAGGTGGAAGTGGTCAAGGGCAAGATCGACCGCATCTTCCCGCGCTACAGGGACATCCGCAAATACTGGCGCAGTATCATCCGTTCCGGACTTGTGGGTACATTTATCGGCGCGATCCCGGGCGTCGGCGAGGACATCGCCGCCTGGACATCTTACGATCTTGCTAAAAATTCGAGCAAGGAAGCCAAACAATTCGGTAAAGGCAGCATCGAAGGCTTGCTGGTCGCTGAAACCGGAAACAATTCAGCCGTGGCAGGTGCGATGATTCCCGTGCTTTCACTGGCGATTCCCGGCTCGGCCCCTGCCGCCGTCCTGCTGGCCGCCATGTTTATCCACGGCGTGCGTCCCGGGCCGCTAATCATGATTGAATTTCCCGAATTTGTCTACCAGGTGGTGGCCATGGTGCTGCTGGCCACGGTGGCGATGTTTGTCCTGGGCCTGTTAATGGTCCGCCCGCTGGTAAAAGTGCTGGCCATTCGCAGGTCCAGGCTGATGCCGGTGGTATTCGTGCTCTGCGTGATCGGGTCCTATGCGATTCAGGCCCGGCTGTTTGACATTGGTGTTATGGTCGTTTTCGGTATCATCGGCTATTTTATGCGGGAGATGGATTACCCGATCGCACCGATGGTGCTCGGCATTATTCTGGGAACCATTCTGGATAAAAACCTGATCCGCTCATTGATCATATCCGAGGGCAATCCGTTGTTTTTTTTCGAAAGCCCGATTTCACTGATTATTGCGATTGTGACGCTCTTCACGTTTTTTAGCCGTACCCGCTGGTTTCAAGCCCTGAAGTCGAAAATCAGTGATCGCATCAGATATAAGATCTTGCGGATGAACAATCCGTCCTTGTAATTGAAGAAGGACGATTGACGATTTAAGGATGAAAGTCATTAAATCAAAGAATGAATAATGCCAATTGAACGTTTGTGGTCCGACTGCGACGAATTAAAATCGACGGAATTCATTCAATCGACAATATTCAATATTCAATTATCAATTAGAGGGGGCTTAGCTCATGCATACCATTCTGATCCTCAACCCCGGTCATTTTCATGCGGCCCTTGTATTGCGTGAATCCCATCCAGCTTTATCCCGGGATATTTATGTATACTCGGAACCAGGACCTGACCTGGATCGATTTCTGGACATGGTCGACGCGTTCATCAATCGGAAAAATAATCCGGTCGATTGGCGAATCCATGTTTACACCGGGCCGGACTACCTCGAAAAATTGATCGAAGAAAAAAAGGGCGACATCGTCGTTATGGCGGGCAAAAATCATACAAAAATGGAACAGATCGAAAAGCTGAATCGTGCCGGGTTTTCAGTCCTGGCGGACAAACCGTGGGTGGTCACCTCAGAAACCCTGGCTTTGCTGCAAACAGCCCTGGAAGCGGAAAGGCCCTTGAGCATCGATATCATGACCGAACGTTTTGAAATTACGACCCTGCTTCAAAAGGATTTCCTGGCTGAGGAAGAAGTGTTCGGGGCGGTCAGGGTGGATGAAGACGGCAGCCCGACCGTCTTTAAAGAAAGCATTCATCACCTCTATAAGATCGTCAATGATCAGCCCCTCGTGCGGCCCCCCTGGCATTTTGACATCAACGTGCAAGGGGAGGGTATCGTGGATGTCACCTCCCACCTGGTCGACATGACCCACTGGATGCTGTTTCCCGGTGCGGCCATCGACTTCCGACAGGATGTCGAACTGCTGCATGCCCGGCGCTGGCCCACGTTAATCCCCCTGGACAAGTTCAGCAAAATAACGCAATTGGATCATTTTCCGGATTCGATTCAAAATGATGTCAAAGCAGATGGGCTGCATTATTTCTGTAACGGTGAACTGATTTACCGCGTCAAAGAGATTCCGGTTCACATCCGCGTGATCTGGAACCTGGAAATACCGGAGGGCGGTGGTGATATGCATGCGTCTATTATCAAAGGCACCCGATCCGATCTGATGATTCGGCAACTCCCTGAATCCGGGTTCAAGGTGGAGTTACTGATCATTCCGCGAAAAGATGCGGCCCAAGTACAGGCAGCGGTTCAGCAATGTCTGCAGCGGTGGTCGCATAAATATCCCGGGCTTTTGCTGAACCGGGAAGAAGATAAAATTTTAATCGATATTCCCGATGCCCTCAGGACCACCCATGAAGAACATTTCTGTCAGGTACGGGACATGTACCTGGATTACCTCGCACAGGGGACCTGTCCTCTGGAAACGCGTGCATGCCTTGCATCGAAATACACGCTGCTGGCCGAGGCCAGAAAACGGGCGCTGGCTTCACCTTTTGATCCGTTAACATAAGCGAACGATATTCAAACAAACAAGTTGCTTTTCCCGGCGTTTTTCGCGCCTTGTCGCAGCAAAGTGAACGGGCGGCAATTGATTTAGCAAAGGAGGGTTTAATGGCAAAAAAAGGCGGTTATGGATTTGGTATTGTCGGTTGCGGCATGGTGGCCGATTTTCACGCGCAGGCCATCGCGGCGATGAAAGGGGGTCACCTTGCCTGCGTATTTTCACGCAAAAGGGCCAATGCCCAACGGGTGGCAAAAAAATATGCCTGTGCGGCCTACACGGATTACAAAACATTCCTGGCACACCCCGGATTGGATATTGTCGCCATTGCGACTCCCAGCGGGGCCCATTTAGAACCGGTTGAAAAGGCGGCTGCCGCCGGCAAGCACATTGCCTGCGAAAAGCCGATAGAGGTCAGTCTGGAGCGGGTCGATAAAATGATCGCGGCCTGCCGAAAGCACAAGGTGATGCTGGCCGGCATTTTCCAGCGCCGTTTCAACGAAGCCACGCAGATTTTTAAGAAAGCGATGGATGGCGGTCGTCTGGGTAAAATTACCCTGGCCGATGCTTACATCAAGTGGTATCGCACCCAGGCGTATTACGACAGCGGGTACTGGCGCGGCACCTGGAAGTTGGACGGTGGCGGTGCCCTGATGAATCAGTCCATTCATACCATCGATTTGCTCTACTATCTGGCCGGAGAGGTGAAATGGGTGTGTGCTTTTGCCGATCGTTCCATCCACAAACGCATTGAAACGGAGGACAACGCGGTTGCGATCCTGAAGTTTAAAAACGGCGCCATGGGCGTCATCGAAGGTTCTACCAGCTGCTACTCGCCGACAGGACATCCAGCGGAAGTTCACATATGTGGATCGCAAGGGTCCATTTTTATGCGGGACAACAGTTTTACGGTCTGGGACTTTAAAAGGCGCCGATCCAACGACAATAAAATCATGCAAAAGTTCTCGGGCCAGCAGGGCGGGCCGGGTGCCGGTGCGGCTGATCCGGCGGCGATTGACTATGTCTCCCACCAGAAGAATTTCGAAGACATGGCCAGAGCCCTCAAAAAAGGGGGCAAACCGCTGGTGGACGGTGCCGAAGGGCGCAAGGCCATTGAAATTATCCTGGCAATTTACCGCTCGGCGCTGACGGGCGGCAAGCCGGTCCAGCTGCCGCTCAAAAGAACGCCGATCCGCAGGGCGTTCCGATAGCGAAAATCACTGTTGCAAAGATGTTTATCTAAATGAAGGGCCGGGGAGTTTTTCCTGAAACCCTTTTTGGCAGCACAGGCATTTTAAACAAAGTCAGAGAGCCCGCCTGGGATTGCGCCGCTGCGAACCGCAACAATAATACACCCTGAGTTCCATAAAACGGCAGCAGGTTCGCTAAATACTCCCCGGGGCAGCCCCAGAGGACTGAATCCCACGGATGCGTTGGTCATCGCTGCCTGTACTGGGGCTGTCTAGACGTTCTGGGGGCGTTGTCGAAGCCTGGTGAAAATTTGTTGCGGCGCGCAGCGGCGCAATCCCAGGCGGGCCCGTCCAAAAAGCGGATAGAAAAACTCCCTAACCCCTCATATAATAAAAAGCATCGTGTTGAAAAAAAATCCGGATAGCCGGCGATGCGACAGGGGGAATACCGATTATGCAAGAACACCGAATCGGCATCATCATGAACGGTGTCACCGGCCGCATGGGAACCAATCAACATCTTTTAAGATCAATCGCGGATATTATCAAACAGGGTGGCCTCATCATAAATCCGGCTGAGGTGATCATGCCGGACCCGATCCTGGTGGGCCGCAATCCGGCTAAATTGAAAAAAATCTGTGATCTATCCGCTGTGGGAAAATGGTCGACGGATGTGGACGCCTGTCTGGGAGATTCGAATTACCCTATTTATTTTGATTCGCAAACAACCGCGCTTCGAGCAAAGAGCGTTCGCAAGGCCATCAAGGCCGCCAAGCACATCTACTGCGAAAAACCGGTCGCCACCGATACGCAAACCGCCCTGGAACTTTATAAATCCTGCCGGGATGCCGGATTAAAAAATGGGGTGGTTCAGGACAAACTGTGGTTGCCGGGAATAATCAAGCTCAAACGCCTGATCGAAAACGAATTCTTCGGTAAAATTCTTAGCGTGCGCGGAGAGTTCGGCTACTGGGTTTTTGAGGGCCACAGTATTGCTGCCCAGCGCCCCTCCTGGAATTATCGCAAGGAGGATGAAGGCGGCATTATTTTCGACATGATGCCCCACTGGCGTTATATACTCGATAATCTCTTCGGAAGCGTTAAAGCCGTTTCCTGTTTTGCCGCCACGCATATTCCGGAACGCATTGATGAAAGCGGAAAACCATATCAGTGTACGGCCGAAGATGCCGCCTACGCCACTTTTGAATTGGAAGGCGGCGTGATTGCCCATTTTAACTCCTCGTGGGTTACACGCGTGCGGCGCGATGATCTGTTGACCCTGCAGGTGGACGGCACCAAAGGCTCTGCCCTGGCTGGGTTGCACGGATGTTACATTCAGGATTACGACAGCACGCCCAAACCCGTATGGAACCCCGATATCGCGCAGAAAACCAGCTATCTCGACGATTGGTCCGCAGTGCCCGACCAGGAAGAATACGACAACGCCTTCAGGGCCGAGTGGGCTCTTTTTCTGCGACATGTGGTGCTCGACGCGCCTTTCCAATGGAATCTATTGGACGGGGCCAAAGGCGTGCAACTGGCGGAAAAAGCCACCGAGTCATGGAAAAAGAAATGCTGGATGGAAGTGCCGGCGCTGGTGGTTTGATGGTTCAATTTTTAGGTGGGATTTTGAAGCAACTTCTAGTGTCATCTCCCTCAAAAATGTTACAAAAGTTTTGTGGTATAGGTTAGTTCGATTGAGTTTTTTAGACAGCACAATATTTATGGTTTCAGGTGTCAGGTTTCGGGTGTCAGCGAAAAGATAACTACATGCAGAAGGTAATCCGCTTTTTATCTGCTATCATCTGTTTTCCGTTCGGCTGAACTGTTTGACCCTGAGTCGTTGGACCTTGAGCTCACGACCAAA
>JASFGM010000153.1:0-6697 GCA_050123755.1 Desulfobacterales bacterium | reverse complement strand
GCCGATGTTTCTTCAAGACTTATTCAGAGTTCGTTTATCGATGCCATCAAACAGACCGAGCTTAAGGTCATCGGAAATCCCGATCTGGAACCCCCTGAGTTAACGGCGGACAGTTCCTATAAATACGATGCCACCGTTGAAATCTCACCGGAGATTGAGGATATTGATTATAAGGGACTGAGCCTGGAGCGGACCCGGTATGCGGTAGGCGACAGCGAGGTGGACGTCCAGCTGAAAACGCTTCAGAAAAATATGGCGCGGCAGCAGAAAATTTCTGATGATCGACCGGCGCAGGATGGGGATTTTGTCCGGATCGATTTTGAAGGTTTCAAAGACGGAGCGCCTGTGCCGGAATTCGATAAGGCCGAAAATTTTAGCCTGCAAATCGGCAAGGCCGTTATATCCGAAGATTTTGATAGCCGTCTTTGCGGCATGAAGCCGGGGGATACCAATGAGTTTAAGATAAAATTTGCAAAAGATTACGCTAACGAAAAACTGGCCGATCTTGAAATTTCCTTTAAGGTGACCCTGAACGAAATCACGGAAGAAATATTGCCGGAAATTAACGACGCCCTGGCAAAAAAAGCGGGCTCCTATGAAACCCTGGATGAACTGAAAAATGTGATTTCGGAAAATCTAAAGCAGGGTTACGCCAAACGCACCGAACAGGAACTCAACGAGCAGATTTTTTCTGAATTAATCGCTAAAACGGATTTTGAAGTGCCGGATAGCATGGTCGAAATGGAGCTTGACGGCATTGTTGCAGAGGCTGAGCGTTCGTTTTCTTATCGCAACACTTCTTTAGAGCAGATGGGGCTGTCCCGAGAAACGATTGCCGAAAAATATCGCGACACGGCGCTGAAGCAGGTCAAACGCCATCTCATTTTAGGTAAGATCATCGATCAGGAAAATCTGACCCTGGCCGATGACGAACTGGAAGACGGGCTGCAGGAGATGTCTGAAAACTTCAACCAGCCGCTGGAAGAGATTAAGAAATATTATGATCAGAATCCGGATAACCTGGGATTTTTTAAACATACCTTACTTGAAAAAAAGGCGATCAAACTTATCATTGATAGTAGTACAATTAAAGACGTAAAGCCGCAAGCGCCCAAAAAGGCCAAGTCTAAAAAACAAACCTGAAGCCATCTCAAAAAGGTGAATCAGGGTTCCCCGCTAAAGCGGGATTTCACAACTTGATTTAATAGATATATGTGTTCATCAGGGCAAGGCGCAAATCGATTCGAAAGTCGTTGTTTCGAGCATGCACGTTAGTAGGTGAGCATTTTGAATCGGTTTGCAACGCCGCCATGGACACTTAGACGCCTTTTTGAGATGGGTTCTAAAACGAAACAAGGAGAAAAATAGTGCCACTGATACCGATGGTGATTGAGCAAAGCAGCCGGGGAGAGCGGGCTTATGATATTTATTCGCGGCTCCTAAAGGACCGGATCATCTTTCTGGGCACGGCAATGAATGATGAGATTGCCAATCTGATCATTGCTCAGCTGCTTTTTTTGGAATCCGAAGATCCGGACAAAGATATCAATTTTTATATTAATTCCCCCGGAGGTCTGGTAACTGCCGGTTTGGCGGTGTATGATACCATGCAGTATATTAAACCGGATATAACCACGGTATGCATCGGCCAGGCCGCCAGTATGGGTGCGGTTTTGCTGGCGGCAGGCACCAAGGGCAAACGCTATTCGCTGCCGAACTCGAGGATTTTAATCCATCAACCCATGGGGGGATTTCAGGGCCAGGCGTCGGATATTGAAATCCAGGCCAAAGAAATCCTGCGCATGAAGGATCGGTTGAACCAGATCCTGGTAGCGCATACCGGCAAAGAATTGGAAAACATACAGAAAGATACCGATCGAGACTTCTTCATGTCGGGTGCGGAAGCCAAAAAATACGGTATTATTGACCATGTCATTGCCAACCGAGACGATCTTGATCACTTAGAAGAGTTGGAGACAAAAGATGCCCAAGAAAAAAGATGAAAGCGATAATCTGTTTTGTTCGTTTTGCGGAAAGAATCAATCTGAAGTTCGCAAACTGATTGCCGGTCCGGCAGTATATATCTGTGATGAGTGCATTCAGCTATGCAGCGAAATCATTGAAGAGGAAAGTGAAAAGGATACTCAGGATTCGGATCGCATCCTGGTACCCAAAGAAATTAAGGAAAAACTTGATGGCTATGTGATTGAACAGGAGTCAGCCAAAAAAGTGCTTTCCGTTGCAGTCTATAATCATTACAAGCGTCTTGACTCCAGATTGAACACCGGGGATGTTGAAATCCAGAAAAGCAACATTATGTTGATCGGTCCCACGGGCTGCGGCAAGACGCTGCTGGCGCAAACGCTTGCCAGATTTTTAAACGTGCCCTTTACGATAGCGGATGCAACCAGTCTGACAGAGGCCGGTTATGTCGGCGAGGACGTTGAAAACATCATCCTGGCACTGCTCCAGAACGCCGATTACGATGTAGACAAAGCCAAGCGCGGTATCGTCTATATCGATGAAATCGATAAAATCGCAAGTAAATCGGATAACCCATCGATTACCCGAGATGTCTCCGGGGAAGGCGTTCAGCAAGCGCTGTTAAAAATAATCGAAGGAACGACGGCCAGTGTGCCGCCCAAAGGCGGCCGCAAACATCCGCAGCAAGATTTCGTCAAGGTGGACACCTCCAACATCCTATTCATTTGCGGGGGGACTTTTAACGGCCTGGAAAAGATTATTCAGCGGCGCCTTGGAGCCAAACAAATGGGGTTCGGAGCCAATATTATTCTGGAAACAGAAAAAAGTATCGGTGATATCCTGATGGAAGTTAAGCCGGAAGATCTGATAAAATTCGGCTTGATCCCGGAATTTTTGGGCCGCCTGCCGGTGGTTGCCACCCTTGATGAGCTCAATGAAGACGCTCTGATCCGAATCCTGAAGGAACCCAAGAATGCCTTGCTGAAACAATTTCAGATGCTCTTTGAGATGGAGGGGGTTAACCTCAGACTTGCCGACAGCGCGCTGGCGGCAATTGCCAGAGAAGCCATGAAACGCAAATCCGGCGCTCGCGGGCTGCGCGCAATTATGGAGTCCTGCATGCTTGACATTATGTATGACATTCCTTCAATTAACAATGTGAAAGAATGCGTCATCGGAGAGGACGTCGTGCTAAACAAGGAGGATCCCATCTTGTTATATGAGCAATCCAAGAAGCAAGCCTAGAACCCATCTTAAAAATGCGTCTATACCGAAATTTTTAAAAGAAGACGGACCTGAGGAATCAAATATGTTATTACCACTTTTACCACTGAGAGATCTTGTCGTTTTTCCCCACATGGTGGCGCCGCTTTTTGTCGGGCGAACCAAATCGGTAAATGCGCTTGCCGACGCCATGAGTAAGGATAAGCTTGTCTTTCTGTCAACCCAGAAAAGAGCCAACGTGGATAACCCCGGTGAAACAGACATCAACAGCATCGGGACGATCGGAAAAGTGCTTCAGCTCCTCCGGCTTCCGGATGGAACCGTTAAAGCCCTGGTGGAAGGCAAAACCAGGGCGCGAATCAAGCGGTTTTCAAGCGCAGATGACTTTTTCCAGGTCGACGTCGAAAAAGTTATGGAAACCGTTGTACCCGAAGCGGAAGCCACGGCGCTTATCCGATCGGTTATCAAAGAGTTTGAAGAATATGCCAGCATCAACAAAAACATTTCCAAGGAACTGGTTACCAATGCCTCCTCCATCGGCGATGCTTCACAGTTGGCCGACACGGTGGCGTCGCATTTTTCATTTAAAATCGAGGATAAACAAAAGCTGCTGGAATCGTTTAATCCGGCTGAACGGCTCTCTTTGCTTTTGAGCCTGATTAAAATGGAAATTGAAGTTTTCCGAATGGATCAGCGCATTAAAAATCGCGTCAAAGAGCAAATGGAGCAGACTCAGAAAAATTATTATCTGAACGAGCAAATGCGCGCCATTAAAAAGGAAATGGGCACAGATGACGACCTGGCCGATGAGATCAAAGAGCTTGAAGAAAAAATCAAACAGAAAAAGATGTCCAAAGAGGCCACCGAAAAAGTTGAGGGCGAACTTAAAAAATTGAAGATGATGACGCCCATGTCGGCGGAAGCCACGGTGGTACGAAACTACATAGATTGGATCCTCAGCCTGCCCTGGTATGAAAAAAGTGAAGTCGCCGATGACCTCGACGAGGCCGAGAAAATCCTCGAAGAGGATCATTACGGACTCGAGAAACCCAAAGAGCGGATTTTAGAGTACCTTGCGGTTCAAGCACTGGTTCAGAAAATTCGCGGTCCGATTCTTTGCTTTGTCGGGCCGCCGGGTGTCGGCAAAACTTCCCTGGCCAAATCCATTGCCAGGGCCACCGGTCGCAAATACGTGCGTCTGTCTCTTGGAGGTGTGCGGGATGAGGCCGAAATCCGCGGGCATCGGCGAACCTATATCGGCGCCTTGCCGGGTAAGATTCTTCAGTCGCTGAAAAAGGCCGGTGTAAACAATCCGGTATTTTGCCTGGATGAAGTCGATAAAATGAGTATGGATTTCAGGGGCGATCCGTCAGCGGCGCTGCTGGAAGTTCTGGATCCGGAACAAAACTTCAGCTTCAATGATCATTATCTGGATATGGATTACGATCTTTCGGATATCCTTTTTATTACCACCGCCAACACGTTGCCCGATATTCCACTGCCATTGCAGGATCGAATGGAAATCATCCGCCTGCCCGGCTATACGGAATATGAAAAATATCATATCGCCGAGGGTTTCCTGGTTCCCAAGCAGATTAAATTTAATGGTCTGGCGAGCAAAAATGTCGTCTTTTCCAAAAATTCGATTCTCGCCATTATTCGGCGCTATACCCGCGAAGCCGGGGTCAGAAATCTTGAACGCGAGATTGCCTCCATCTGCCGTAAATTGGCTAAAGTGGCGGTAAAGAATAAAGATAGAATCGATTTCAAGGTTGGCGAAAAATCGATTGCCAAATATCTGGGACCCTATCGGTTTCGGCAGGAGCAGGTTGAAGAAAAAGATCAGGTCGGCATGGTTACCGGACTTGCATGGACCCAGGTGGGCGGTGAGCTGCTTTTTATAGAAACATTGATCATGCCCGGAAAGGGAAAACTCACGGTTACCGGAAAATTGGGTGATGTCATGCAGGAGTCGGCCCAGGCAGCGGTGAGCTACGTTCGATCACGGGCTCAAAATCTGATGATCGATGAAAAATTTTACCGGAAATACGATATTCATATCCACATTCCCGAAGGCGCTATCCCCAAAGACGGTCCCTCCGCCGGTATATCCATGTGTACATCGCTCGTATCGGCACTGGCCAAACGGCCGGTGCATCGCCGTATTGCCATGACCGGCGAAATCACCCTGCGGGGGCGGGTGCTTCCCATCGGTGGTTTGAAGGAAAAAATCATTGCGGCGCACAGGGGTGGAATCAAGAAAGTTTTAATTCCCAAAGAAAATGAAAAAGATTTAAAAGATGTTCCCAAGGGGATTTCCAAGCAGCTTGAAATTGCCCTGGTGGAGCATATGGATGAAGTGCTGTCGCATGCGCTCATCCTTGATGAGGGCGATACCATTTTTAAAAACGTTGATATTCCGCTTGAAATTTCTGCTGAAGGGGCCGAAAAACCGTCATCGTTAATTTAACAAGTGTCCAAAACAGTTTCAGGTCATTTTAAGCTTGACATTATCGACTGAAGTTGTTTACAAAGTTAGTTTTGGGAAACCAAATGGGCTGAAAATGGGGGCGGGTAGCTCAGTTGGGAGAGCATCGGCCTTACAAGCCGGGGGTCACAGGTTCAAGCCCTGTTCCGCCTACCAATCGATCGATGAGCGGCAACGGCCGCAGTTAATTTAAAAAATTCGGGGGCGTAGTTCAGTTTTGGTTAGAACGCCGGCCTGTCACGCCGGAGGTCGAGGGTTCGAGTCCCTTCGTCCCCGCCAATAAATTCAAGGGGTTAACCGATATGGTTAGCCCCCTTTTATTTTATAAAATTGAATTTCCAACCCTATTTCCAACCTATAGGCATAATTCCAAAAAAAATATCACATTCCTGACCACTAAAAATCATTGTTTGATTTCGTTACTGGGTAAGCAAAATCTATAGGCTTTTTCTAATTATTTAAGAACAGGTTGTAAAAGTTGGAAAAAAGGCGGGAAAATTTGGCTCATCATTTTGCCCCCCCCTATACCCCCCATCGGCCTTTGCGTCGGTGCCGGAAGGCAGGTCCCAATACACACAATATTTCTAACGCTTGCTTAGCTTGTTAATCAATAGATGCATATAATGCTTACATTGAAAGAAACAGAAGTGCGGGCAGCGGATGATGAAGGTCCTTGAGACGTCCTATTATGGCAGATAGCATATAGCCAACAAGCCTAAAGATGGCACTTCCTCCGTTTGTGATATAAAATGGATATCTCAGGTTTTTGTAGGTGCCTGAAAGTACATAGATGTTGGAGATATCAAATGTTGATTGCCGCGAGGTAGCTTCAAACCAGCTTAAGCCGACTCTTAGCTTTTTTCTTGTATTGCAACAGATTTTTAATATCTCGCTTTGCCTCTTTTGCCAGCTTATATTCAGGGTTAAGTTTTATTGCCTTTTCAAAATAATTTAAGGCCTCCTCAAATTTTTCTTCTGCTCTGAGGATTAGACCAAGGTTAT
>JASFGM010000152.1:0-6697 GCA_050123755.1 Desulfobacterales bacterium | reverse complement strand
ATGCCCGCTCAATTGGCCCTTACTCACTGGTAACCCAACAGCCTCTTGGCGGAAAAGCCCAATTCGGAGGCCAGCGTCTGGGCGAAATGGAAGTTTGGGCCATGGAAGCTTACGGGGCAGCCTATGCATTGCAGGAGTTTCTGACCGTCAAATCCGATGACATGGCCGGCCGGACGCGCATGTATGAAAAGATTGTTAAGGGTCAAAACGTATTGGAACCCGGTATTCCAGAATCCTTCAGGGTCATGACCAAAGAATTGCAGGCCCTCGGGCTGGATATTGCGCTTTTGGAGGAAACCGAAAAATAGGAATTAGCTATGGAAACTCTTTATGATTTTTTCGCCAAACCCACGGATCCAAGAAAATATTTTGGGATTCGAATTGCGTTGGCTTCACCGGAACAAATTCGAAAATGGTCGCATGGTGAGATCAAAAAACCGGAGACCATCAACTACCGCACTTTCAAGCCCGAGCGGGATGGACTGTTTTGTGCCAAAATTTTTGGTCCCACCAAAGACTATGAATGCAATTGCGGCAAATACAAACGGATGAAGCATCGGGGAGTTATTTGCGAAAAATGCGGTGTTGAAGTCATTCAGTCCAAAGTGCGTCGTGAGCGAATGGCTCATATTGAGCTGGCCACACCGGTCTCGCATATCTGGTTTCTAAAGAGTCTGCCCAGCAAGATCGGTAACCTGCTTGATTTGACGCTAAAGAACATGGAAAAAGTTTTGTATTTTGACAATTACATCGTACTCGATCCTAAAGATACGCCTCTAACTCGAGGTCAGCTGCTTTCAGACGAGAAGTATATGGAGGCCCTGGAAGAGTATGGTTCGAAATTTGAAGCCGGTATCGGTGCCGAAGCGGTTAAGGCTTTGCTGGAAAGCATTAACCTGGAGGAATTGTACAATGAACTGAAAGAAGACATTAAAGCCACCGGATCGGTCGCTAAGCGCCAGAAGCTGTCCAAACGGTTGAAGATCGTCGATGCTTTTCGAAAATCAGGGCTTGATCCGATCTGGATGATTATGAGTGTGATTCCGGTCCTTCCTCCCGACCTGCGACCACTGGTTCCTTTGGAAGGCGGTCGCTTTGCCACATCAGACCTCAATGACCTGTATCGTCGGGTGATTAATCGTAACAATCGCCTTAAACGCCTTATCGACCTCAAAGCGCCGGAAATTATCGTTCGCAATGAAAAACGGATGCTGCAAGAATCCGTTGATGTTCTCTTTGACAACGGTCGTCATGGCCGCGTGATTACCGGAACCAATAAACGACCGTTAAAATCACTGAGCGACACCTTGAAGGGTAAACAGGGCCGATTTCGCCAGAACCTGCTCGGCAAACGGGTGGATTATTCCGGTCGTACCGTTATTACCGTCGGACCGGATTTAAGGCTTCACCAATGCGGTTTGCCCAAAAAGATGGCTCTGGAACTATTTAAACCCTTTGTCTATTTTCGACTGGAACAGAAGGGCCTCGTATCTACCGTGAAAAGCGCCAAGAAAATGGTGGAGCGTGAAATCCCGGAAGTTTGGGACACACTGGATGATGTCGTAAAAGAATATCCGGTGTTGCTAAACCGGGCACCTACACTCCACCGGCTTGGCATCCAGGCATTTGAGCCGATTTTGATCGAAGGCAAGGCCATTCAGTTGCATCCCCTGGTATGTACGGCATTCAACGCGGACTTTGACGGCGACCAGATGGCGGTGCATGTCCCGCTTTCGGTGGAGTCACAGATCGAAGCGCGTGTGCTGATGTTATCCAGCAACAATATCTTGTCTCCGGCAAACGGGAGCCCGATTATTGTGCCCAGCCAGGATATTGTGCTGGGCACCTATTATATGACCCGCGAGTCTGCCCGAAGCGAAGGCAAGGCAAATATTTTCGCGAATGTCGAAGAGGTCCGAAGCGCATATGATGCCGGTGAAGTCGATCTGCATGCGAATATCATCGTTCGTATGCAAGGTAAACGCTACGATTCAACCGTCGGCCGAGTTCTTCTGTGGGAGGTTATCCCTCAGGTGGATATTTTAGAGTTGCGCCACATCCAGGTGGATACGGAAGAAGAAGCCCAGGAAATTCTGGAGCAGATCGATAACGGCAAACCCTTTGCCGGGCTTGTCAAAAAATATTCCCAAGGCCCCGACAAAGAAAATGAAGGGCTTATCGGAAAGCTCAGCTTCAACGAGTTTCGAAGTGTGTTTGCCTGCAGGGAGGCTGATATTGAGGCGCTATTCTCCCTGATGCCGGGAGGAACCAGCAACATTATTTTTGCGGACAACGCCTATCATCTATTTGAAATCCTGACAAAAGAGCCCGCCATACCCTTTGATATCGCCAATGGTGTGGCGGATAAAAAGATGTTGCGACAACTTGTTGATTACGTCTACCGGAATCTGGGGCCCAAGTCCACTGTTATTCTTTCGGATCGTCTCAAAGATATTGGTTACAAATATTCTACCCAGGGCGGATTATCCATCGCCATTGACGATATGATCATCCCTTCCAGCAAATGGGATATCTTAAAAAAAGCCGAAACCCAGGTGTCGGAGATCGGCCGGCAATATACTGAGGGTCTTATCACCCAGGGTGAAAAGTATAACAAAGTTGTCGATATCTGGGCCAAGGCCACCGACGATGTGGCCAATGAGATGATGGAGGCCATGAAATTGGAGCCTGTCGTGGATAAAGACGGCAAACAGATTAAGGGTAAGCGCAAAAAGCAGATTTATTCGGAAAGTTTCAATCCCATTTACATGATGGCGGACTCCGGGGCCCGGGGGAGCAAAGACCAGATGCGTCAGCTGGCCGGCATGCGGGGTTTGATGGCCAAGCCCTCCGGCGAAATTATCGAGACCCCCATTAGCGCTAATTTCCGCGAAGGGCTTTCCGTGCTTCAATACTTCATCTCAACTCACGGGGCCCGCAAAGGACTGGCGGACACCGCGTTGAAAACGGCCAATTCAGGGTATCTGACGCGGCGTCTTGCTGATGTGGCTCAGGATTGTGTGGTCAGCGAGGTCGACTGCGGCACCACTTTGGGAGTTGAAGTGGAGCCCTTAATGGAAGGTGGCGAAATCATCCAGCGGTTGAGTGAACGCATTTTGGGCCGCACGCTGGTCGAAGACATTCATGATCCGTACACAGATGATATCGTTGCCAGAGCCGGCGACGACATCGACGAGGCGGCCGTCAAAAAAATTGAAGAAACCGGCATCTCAAATTTAAAGATCCGGTCGGTGTTGACCTGTAAAGCCCAAAGAGGGGTGTGTGCCAAATGCTATGGACGCGACCTTTCACATGGCCGGCGCGTGGAAATCGGTCAAGCCGTTGGAATCCTGGCGGCCCAGTCCATTGGCGAGCCCGGCACTCAGTTGACCATGCGGACATTTCATATTGGTGGTACGGCCAGTCGGCGGGTCGAGCAGGCCGATATTCGAGCCCGCACCGATGGAACCATTAAATACGCTGACCTCAACGTGGCTAAAAATTCTGAAGGTCAGCTGGTGGTCATGAACCGGCGGGGCGGCAAGTTTACGATTATCAGCAAGGCTGGCCGCGAATTGGAAACATTTCCGGTTATTTACGGCGCGCATATTATGGTCAAGAACGGTGTTGAAGTCAAAGCCGGTGATTTGCTGGCCACCTGGGATCCGTTCACCACTCCGATCATATCCGAAGTTAATGGAACTGTTAAATTCGGAGATATTATTGCGGGACAGACCATGCAGGAAAAAGTGGACCCGGTAACCGGAAAGTCCAGTCAAACGATCATTGAATCCAGAAGCGCTGATGAGCGTCCGCGAATTTCTATTAAGGACAAAGACGGCAAAACCGCCAAACTGCCCAAATCAGCGGCCATGGCCCGCTATATTTTGCCGGTCAATGCGATTTTGCTTGTTGAAGAAACCAATGCGGTCAAAGCCGGTGATGTGGTTGCCAAATTACCGCGAGCCACCACCAAGACCAAAGACATTACCGGTGGTTTGCCGAGGGTCGCCGAGCTTTTTGAAGTTCGCAAGCCCAAAGAGGTGGCGGTGTTGAGCGAAATTGACGGCTATGTTTCGATTTCAAAAAGCACTAAAAAAGGTAAACAAAAAGTAACCATCAGCCCGGTTGATGTGGGTGAAAAGAAGGAATATCTGATCCCCAGGGGAAAACATATCAATGTTTACGAGGGTGACTATATCCGGGCGGGTGAGCCCCTGATTGGCGGATCGGCTGTTCCTCAAGATATTTTAAGCATTAAAGGTGAAGTCGCCTTGGCGCGTTATCTGGTTGATGAAGTTCAGGAAGTCTACCGCTTACAGGGTGTTCGCATAAATGATAAACATATTGAGGTGATTGTGCGACAGATGATGCGGCGGGTAAAGGTGGTGAATATCGGTGATACCGATTTTATTACCGAAGAGCAAGTTGATCGCCAGAAATTTGAAGAAGCCAACAAGGCCGTGATTGAAAAAGGCGGCAAACCGGCAACGGCCGAGCCTTTGATCCTGGGTATCACCAAAGCATCCTTGAGTACGGATAGCTTTATTTCAGCAGCTTCTTTCCAAGAGACCACCAAAGTTCTCACCGATGCCAGTGTGTCCGGATCGGTTGATAATCTCAGAGGACTGAAAGAAAACGTGATCATGGGTCGCCTCATCCCTGCCGGAACAGGCGTTAGGGCTTACGGTTCCGTCGCGGTTGAAATGGACAAGTAAATCAAGTGATATTGTGTGAATCGAGGAATATTAGAGGAATTTTGCCTAAAAAATGCAACAAAACACTTGACAATAGCCCGCTTACTGTATAAATACGGTCATTTTACCAAGTTTGGGATCTTAGAAGAAATAGAAGAGGTTAACTACACGATTATGCCAACCATCAACCAGTTAGTTCGCAAAGGTCGCAAAAGGGCCAAACGGAAAATTACAACTCCGGCGCTCAAAGGCGCGCCGCAAAAACGGGGTGTGTGCACACGGGTTTACACCTCAACCCCGAAAAAACCAAACTCGGCTCTGCGTAAAGTTGCGCGTGTGCGATTGACCACAGGTGCTGAGGTCACGGCGTATATTCCCGGCATCGGCCATAATCTTCAAGAGCATTCGGTTGTGTTGGTTAGGGGCGGTCGTGTCAAGGACCTGCCCGGGGTTCGCTATCACATCGTCAGAGGCACACTGGATACCCTTGGGGTTGAAGACCGCAAACAGGGCCGGTCTAAATATGGAGCCAAGAAGCCCAAATGATGATAGTTATTGGTTAATGGTTAATTGTTATTTGTTAGAGTAAGGAACAAACCAATTTTTCTCTAATAACTAATCACTTATAACGAATAACGGTTTGTAGGTGAATCTATGCCAAGAAGAAGAGAGATACCGGAGCGGGTTATTGCCCCGGATTCCAAATATGGCAGCCCGCTCGTCGCCAAGTTTTTACATTGTATTATGCGAGACGGTAAAAAGAGCACGGCTGAATCAATCCTGTATAATGCGCTTGATATTATCGGGAAAAAAGGAAACGAACCGCCCTTGAAGCTATTTGAACAAGCTGTGGATAACGTGCGACCTTTGATCGAAGTGAAGTCGCGGCGCGTGGGAGGTTCAACGTATCAGGTTCCAACTGAAATACGACCATCCCGCAGAACCGCCTTGGGCATTCGATGGATTATTACCTATGCCCGCCAGCGGCCGGAAAAAGGTATGGCCAATAAGCTTGCTTCCGAGTTACTGGATGCAGCCAAAAGCAGAGGCGCTTCCGTTAAGAAAAAGGAGGATACCCATAAAATGGCCGAAGCCAACAAAGCCTTTGCTCATTTTCGCTGGTAGGCCATGTGATTGACACCTGTCGAGTCACAATTAAAGATCGTTATAATTGACTATCGTTAATGTTCATTATTCAATTCGATTGATCATAAATAGTCAATTTAAATGGGAGGATGAGAAGATGGCGAAGGAGAAGTTTAAGCGAACCAAGCCGCATGTAAACGTGGGCACGATCGGCCACATTGATCATGGCAAGACGACGCTGACCGCGGCGATCACCAAGCATTTGGGCAAGAAGGGCTTGGCGGATTTTATACCGTTTGATCAGATCGACAAGGCGCCGGAGGAAAAGGAGCGCGGGATCACCATCGCCACAGCGCATGTGGAGTATGAGACTGAAAACCGGCATTATGCGCATGTGGATTGTCCGGGCCATGCGGACTACATTAAGAACATGATTACCGGAGCGGCGCAGATGGATGGAGCGATTTTGGTGGTCGGCGCCGATGATGGGCCGATGCCGCAGACCCGTGAGCACATATTGTTGGCGCGTCAGGTGGGGGTGCCGCGGATCGTGGTATTTTTAAACAAGACCGACATGGTCGATGATGAGGAGTTAATCGAGTTAGTGGAGTTAGAGTTGCGGGAGTTGTTGGACAAGTATGAGTTTCCGGGTGATGACACTCCGATCATTCGGGGATCGGCGCTCAAGGCGTTGGAGACGGATGATCCGGACAGTGCCGAAGCCAAGTGTGTTTTTGAGTTAGTGGAAGCGGTGGACGCGTATGTTCCGGAGCCGGAGCGCGATGTAGACAAGCCGTTTTTGATGCCGATAGAGGATGTATTTAGCATATCGGGTCGCGGCACGGTGGTCACCGGCCGAGTGGAGCGCGGCATCATCCATGTGGGCGATGATGTAGAGATCGTGGGTATCCGTC
>JASFGM010000151.1:0-6714 GCA_050123755.1 Desulfobacterales bacterium | reverse complement strand
ATTCCAGTTGCCGCTTTCTCTGAGATCCAGCAGTGCCCGGCGAATTTGAGGCGCCGGCGGCGGAATCCGGGTTTGTCCGTTGGATTCCGGCGGTGGTGCCGACACCAGCGACCAGGCCGCAGTTCGCCGGCAGCGATAGGCCATGGCGTTCATGGAATCATGTTCCAGCAAAAAGGCGGCTGCCTGCCGGACTTTCTGCATGCCTGTGGTGATGAACTTTTGGGCATCCGATTCGGAGGCGGGCTGCTGCGGTTCATCGGACGCCGCAGCAGTTTGGGGGGCTTCCCGGGGCGTTTCCGGTTTGAGTGCCGGCGACTGCTGGGGTTGGGGTGGTTCAGCCGCCGAGGCGGAATCAGGCTCCGACTGTCCCTGGGATACGGATGGAAACGCTTCTAATACCCGCTGTATCGGCCGCAGCAGCGGTGGCTCCGGCAAATGTTCAGCCAGTAAGGAATCAATTTGTGCCAGGGCATGATTAATGGTGTCCATTTTTTCCGCAACAACCGGTTGGGACGTTATTCCTTTCAGGGCCGTTTCGGTCTTTTCGATCCACCACTCGATGGCAGCCAATCGGCCCCGCATGCGTTTTTTGGGCGGGAACAGGTCATCCCAGTAGTGCTCAATAAGATCGTGGAGGACCTTCAACCCGTCAGCCAATCCATCCATTCGACGCATGTGAATCTGGCTCACCGCCAGGTAGCTGGCCACCAAAAGATCCTTGCTTTTTTTATCGAGGATGGAAACAGCCAGATCGTTGACTTTTTTCCAGTCGATGCCGCCGGATGCCGAAGGCGATGAAAGCTTATCAATCTCGGCCTGAAGCCGCTCGTATTCGGGCTCATAACGAACATCTGATCCGGCAGGCCGATCCGCTTGAATCGGATCTTTTCCCAGAGAATGAATTTCCATTGGCGAATTTCTACAAAAAGCGTTTAAGATTAATGCATACCATCAGAATTGATCTCAAAAATGCAAATTAATCTGCCGTCGAAATAGACCAAAGCCTCACAAAATCGCCGGAATTCAGCGACCGGTTGAATATCGCCAGGTAGGTTTTTTCAGGAACCCCACCCAAAAATACGGCATTGGGAACGATATTGATGCGAGACTTCAACAAACACAGCCAAAGCCATGCCATTGTCAGCGAATCGCAGCCCTGATCAGCATCGATGGATACGAAAAGTTCATTGGTCGTTAATAGTGCTCCGGCGCCCTTTTCAATTTCACGGTGCCGTTGTGACATCATATTTACCTCAGCGCGATTCTCGTTTTTATCGTCTTTTAAGCGCCTTTCGGCAAATGCCGACCAATCCCGGGATGGTAGTTTGATCCGCCCGATATCGGTTTCCAGTTGCGTTAAATCCGCAAAATGTCCGGAAGTGATATATTCGATCTGCCTCCAGGTCTCTGCAAATACAAGGGGCAAAAGATCCCAGCCTTTTTCCCATCCCGCAAGTGTTCCGATCCCCAAAATCATCAACGGATAAGGACGACCCGCACTGTCACTGCTGTCGCGCCCGAGACCGCATGCGATATATCCTTTGCGCGTGCCTTTAGCCCAGAAGCGCCACGAGCAAAACGCCGGCCGCATGCGGTTCTTGGAGACCAGTTTTTGGTATCCATTCTCGATCCAAACCGCGAAAGCACTTGCCAAGGGTGCACTGCAGCCCAGCTGAAAATAGTCCATCACTGCGGGATGTTTTCCCATGGCGGACCATTCCCAGGAACGCTTCAGCTTTATTGATCCCAGCACGCTGCAATTTCCTCCGGCACTTTTCCGGGGCCGGTACGCAAGAGCCCGAGAACCGGCCTGTGACCTGCAAATTGATATTTGGCCTTGATGTATCGAATCCCCAACCGTTTGAGATCAGCAGCTTCGTTGGGGAATTCACTGGGATAAAATGTGCGGGTGCCTTTTTGAAAATCGTTCAAAAACTTCGCGAATGCCAGATTCCCGCCGTATTTCTTGGTCAAAGCCAGGTTAGCGATCTTAATCCTGAATGTGACATCGCCGCAGTCTTGCGGCGACCACTTAAAGCGTTTCCGAACCGGATAATTCAGATTCACAAGCTTCAGGGTTTTGTCGGCACATTGCATCTCCAGCTCCGTGGCGTGGGGTATCACAGATGCTTCTTTGTTGGCACCGGTCGGTTCGCCCTTTATGGTAACCGTGTAGCTGGCCTGGACCGGTTGCACCGATCGGGACCCTTTGTTTAAAAAAGAAAAAAAGTACTTGTCAAAAGGAACGCTGTTTCCCATGATCTCTTTATCATAGAAACCTTTTTTAAGGCTACTGGCAATAAACGGTTTGGCAGGTCCTTTGACAAATTTCTTGGCATAGCCGTTCTGATCCAAAAGAAGTTTAATGAGTTCATTTCTATTGGAGACCCCCTGTACCTCTAAAAGAACGTCTCTTTCCCAGATTTTCTGCAACTGGCATGCGGCTTCTCTGGACACAAAGACCAGGAAATAATTCAGAGGCCCCTGCACCAGTTTCCAGAATAGTTCTTGATCCGGGCCGGTCCCGGCCATGGCCAGCTTGAGCTGTTCCATGGCTCTCCATCCGGCAAAGAAGGGGGTTTTGCTCGTGGTCGGGTCATCTTTATAAATGGCTGCCGCCATCTGATAGGAAATCTCGCGAGAGGCGGATACCGGTTCCATTTCCGCCAGCGCGTCCTGGTAATCCCGCAATGCTTGAGCGGCTATGAGCCGTGATTCCAAACCGCCGACATCAACTCCGCTTTTCTTCTCAAGTTTGGCAATCTTGGATTGCACTTTTTTGGTTGCTTTTTTGAGGATACCGGCTTTTTTGCCTTTTTTTTCCAAAAGCTGTTTGGCCTTAAGGTTTGTGGCCTTGAAATCGTATACGCGCTTGAGCCATAACGGAAGCTCCGGGCTCATAGAAAATGGCGCCAACTCTTTGGTGATGCGATCCATCAAATCGAAATAGGGATTATGTTCGCTACCCATCTTTGAGGCCACTTGACGCCATTCCGTTTTGTCCTTAAGCCGCTGGGCCCCGCTGGGAAAGGCGAGTCCAAAGTCATGCCAGGCGGTAAAATATGCGTTCCGGTACCATGTTTGAAATTCCAGTTTCTGGCCGGCAATGATCATGGGGTCAATAAGGGCAGATTCCATCTCTTTTATAAAAGAATCAATCCTGGTTTTGCCCGTAATGGTAAACGCCGGTGCAATTGGCCGTTCGTCCGCAGCGACCAGACTTCCGCCCCAAAAATCCTGCAGGGTAAGAGATGAAAGCACGGGATCAAGATTTATCCATGTGACCATCCAATGCAAGTTGGCGTCCTTAATCATCAGGATATGCCGTAACAGCATTCGCAGTTCATTCAGCTCCTGATTCAAAATGTTGCTGTCCTCGCGCCAAAAAAGGTAATAGAAATATAAGCCGGTGAGCTTCTGTCCGACTTCGGGAATCACCTCCTGGCCGATTGACTGCAATGTGCGTTCATAGTAAGGCTGAGGCCTTGCAAGGAGGGATTCCAAATCTTCATTTTCCAGCCGGGCGCCCAAAAGATTAATGCGACGGACTAAATGGGCAACATGGACGCCAATAACTGCTTGGGGGGTTGCCGCTGAAAATTGGGTTATGGTTTCGGCCATTTCGCGATTATTATTCCTTAAGAGCCCGTCGTAAAACTGTTTGCAGTATTCGGCTTTAAGTTCATTCTCGACCTTTAGGCTCTCGGTTAATCCAAAACGAGGAATCCACCAGCCGCGATTCTGCTCCTCCACTTTGAGTATGGTCTGACGAAATTGATCCATGCTGATGACATCGGCGACGATTTCATTCTGAAAAACAACCGGTTTGGAAAGCGCCTTTGAAACCGCCTTCATGATCATCATATTTTTAGCAAATGAAAAACTCATTAACCCGCAAATTGCAATGGCTACCGTCAGCCACGCGGCCAAACCGAGATTTTGGGTCAGCCTGCTCCACTCCATCGTACGCTGGGTGGGCGCAAACAAGCCTCTGTCAGCCGGCAGGATTCGCGAAAAGAAGTCATGCAGGAATAACCCCTTGCTGGTTCCGGGCAAGACGTCGCGTTCTTCGATTAGTCCGAGCTCTTTTAAAAAATGGGAATAGGGACTGCCTTCCTGTTTCCCGCTGCTGAAAAACAGCCCTCTTACAATGGGCTTTTCCTGGTAGGGCGTTTCCTCAAAAGCGCCCTTCATAAAAGATCTCAGCCCGGGTTTCAGACGCTCGAACTCATCCGGAAAAAGAAGCAGGCCGGGATCGACGGCTTTCGATCGGGATTTGTGAAAGAGGAGCAGCCGCAGTTCTTTCAATCGTTCCACCAGGGATTGGATGGAATTTTTCGTGAAGTTTTCGACATCGGTTGATAGATCCTCGTTCATGGTGCCCATGGCCTGAGCCAGTGTTTTTTCGGGAAGCATATCGCTAAAACTCGTCATTCCCTGAACCAAATCACACTTGGTTACCAACACATAGACCGGGAATTTGGCTCCCAGCACGCGCATTAGCTCATCAACCCGCCGACGGATACTGCGGCCGTCTTCCTCCAATTCATCCGGACCGACGGATGCCAGTTTATCGGCGGCAATGGTTACGACCAGCCCATTGATGGGCTCTTTCTTTCTGAACTTTGCCAGCAGCCCAAGAAACTTCTGCCATTCGTCCTTATCGCGACCTTCATCAACAGGAATGGCATACCTGCCGGCGGTGTCCAGGACAATGGCCTGTTCAAAAAACCACCAATCACAGTTCCGGGTTCCGGAGATTCCGGACGTCCGGCTGACCTCGGCAAATGGGGAAGACAGCCCCGCACTTTGAATCGCAGTTGTCTTGCCCGAGCCGCTTTCGCCGATAACCAGATACCACGGCAGAACGTAAAGCGGATTGCCGTATTTCTTGAGGTGAGACCTCCTTAGCGCTGCCATGGCCTGCTTCCACTTTTCCTGCAGTTCCTTGGCGCCCTCTTTATCTTTATCACTGAGAGTGGTGCGGTAGGCGTCATCTTGCTCAATGACCTGCTGTACAAAGCGCCGCTCACGTCGCCGAATAAATATTTTTTTCAGCAGCACGAAGCCCAGGGCCAACCCCAATAGTCCCAAAAGAATGAAAAAACCCACCCACCAGGACCACCCGATGCTCGCCACTAGACCGAAGACCACCCCGACAAGCGCTAGAATCACCACCGCGATCAAAGAGAATTTAATCAGTTTCCATATCATTTGCTTCATTTACAGCACCGTGCTCAGGAGATTCTCGCCGATACTATTGAGAATAAACCGATAAACCAAAAATAATGCGATATAAAAAACAATCGGAGCCCCAATACCCAACAGGATCACAGGAGAAAGACTGCGCTTGCGCGGTTCGGGCTTGAGCTCAACCGACTGCCGGGGATAGGCTTCCGCAAACAGCTCGCCCTGGTCGAGGGCAGGCAGCCCGATAGAGCTGCCCGTCAGAACTTTTAAATTGGACGTCTTCAATTGCTCCAGGAGAAAATCATCACCCTCATGGATATATCGCCCGCTGAATCCCATGGCGAGACACAGGTAATAAACCTCGCGCACATTATTCTGATGAGGGCCAAGCGTATTTAATCGCTCAAAAAAAAGCTCACCGGCATCGGTGGTCTGAAAGTGAATTCGCTGAAGCTGTTGCCGCTGCCATTGCTCTTTCTGATTCCATGCAGAGCTCAGAATCACTTCATCGATCCACGCAAAAATGGCAAACCTGGCATGATCGCCATCTTCTTTGGGTATACCTTTGCTCTGCAAATAGGCATCGGCCTGGGAGGCAAGGCGATCGATATCCGCCTTGACCTGGTCAAAAGCAGGCTGCCTCGCATTGACGGTTTTCAGGAAATAGGCCACATAAGCCAAAAGTTCCATAAAGCCATCGACGATTCGCATGGCTACGATCTCCCCACAACCATGAGTTCAACTTTTAGATCTTCCGGAGCCGTATCCCAATGCAGGGCAATATTGCGGCCCTGTTGGACCTGCGACCACTGGTCGCTATGATGATCAATCTGGCAATAAATAGCACGCGCTATGCGGGGCAACTCCTGGGGCGGATCTGAAAGATGCGCCATTTTGATGCCCGGAAGCGCCCGGGCGATCAGCAATGGTAACGATTCTTTTGAACTCAATTTTGAGATACTCTCTAAGGACTCCAGCACGAACTGGGGGTCCGCCTCTGTTTTAAAAACCAAATAAAAGCGATTGCGGCCTTCAAATATACCGGGTGCCAACTCCGCAGCGTAGTAAGTTCCGTCGTACAACAGCTCAAAGGCATATTCGGGTCCCGCTGTTATCTCGTCCAGCAGTTGTGTTATCGTTGCAGCGGCCCTGGAAAAACAATCCCAGAGGCTGCGGTGGTCATAATCCGGAACACTCCGGCTGCCTTCCGCCATCTCGCCGAGGACATTGAACTGTTCCGAAAACGCGGAAAGTTCTCCGATTATCTGTCTTAGGATTCCATATACATTCCAGGGATGGGTGTGGCTGGCGCCCGATATGTGCTCTAAGAAAGGAATGTAACGGTTGAGGGATCTGAGCGCCAACAAGTAGACCGTATCCCTGGCGCTGAATTCGGCGGTATGAATCCCCCGTTCTCGTTTAAAAGATTCGAGCTGACGGCCACGGGATTCGATTTGATTTCTAATATCTAAAATCAGCCGCAGCAGGAGATCCGAACTTTTAACCGTTAAAGCCGGAGGGATA
>JASFGM010000150.1:0-6717 GCA_050123755.1 Desulfobacterales bacterium | reverse complement strand
AAAAGGCGATTGATTTTCCGGAAAACACTTGCGGAGAATGGTATATTTCAGATACACGTTTAGGTCCTATGGTGCATGCGCGGCTGGGCATTGCAGAGGAAAATTCCGGCAAACTGGTCACCCTGGTGCGCCAGGAAGCCCGCAAACTGGGTGAAGAAAGAAATCTGGAACTGATTCTGAGCGATGGTCCGCCCGGGGTGGGTTGCCCGGTAATTGCCTCGATCGGCGGTGCCAGCGCCGTGCTGATCGTCACCGAACCCACTGTTTCCGGCCAACACGATATGGTACGGGTAGCGCAGCTGGCCGACCATTTTAGGGTGCCGGCCATGATCTGTGTGAATAAGTTTGATCTTAATTTAGAGCGAACCCGCGATATTGAAAACTTTGCCAGAGAAAAGGAGTTATCCTGTTTAGGGCGAATCCCTTTTGATCCGATTTTTACCAAGGCGATGCTCCAGGCCCAAACCATTTTTGAATACAATACCGAATCAGAAGTGGGACAGGCGATCAAGGAAATTTGGCGCAGGCTTGCAGATCGGATGGCGTTATAAACTCGGATTCATTTGATTTCAGAATCTAGATTTCGGCCTGCCTGCGACGAGCTCAGCCGAGTCGATTGTGGATTATTTAAGAGGAAATGTTAGCATAAATAAACTTTAACGTTAGGAGGAAGATTATCATGAAATTTGCGATCCCATTAGCTGAGGGAAAACTCACCGCTCACTTCGGGCACTGTCAGGAATTTGCACTGGTTGATGTTGAAGACAATGAGATCAAAAATACGGAAACCCTCGTTCCGCCGCCCCATGAACCCGGGGTGCTGCCCAAATGGCTTCACGACCTGGGAACGAACGTTATTATCGCCGGCGGAATGGGTGCCAGGGCGCTGGATCTTTTTGCGCAAAACGATATACAGGTGGTTGTCGGCGCCCCAACGCTGACGCCTGAAGAATTAGTCGGCCAGTATCTGGACAATAAGCTCGAGGGCGGTGCCAATATCTGCGATCATTAAGCCGGAGGAGTTTAAAATTTTATCAAGGGGGCTCTAATTTAGTAAAGTGATAAAGGGAAATAAATTTAATTTTTGGCAGATTCACTCGCGGCACTATCTGGAGATGGCTTTTCGCACCGATCGGCGAGAGGCGATCAAACAGCCGGATGGCTATGGCAAGCGCAACGGAGACTGCGGCGATACGGTGGAAATGTACCTGTCCATCCGGAACGGATGCATTCAGTCCGTTTCTTTTGAAACCGATGGCTGCCTGAGTACCAACGCCTGCGCCAACACGGTTGCCGAGCTGACCGAGGGCAAACAGGTGGAAGCGGCCTGGGAGATCACCCCTGAAAATGTGATTGATTATCTGGAGACTATGCCGCCGGAAAATTATCACTGTGCCGAATTGGCAGTGGGTGCTTTTTACCTGGCGCTAACCAACTATCAGAAATTTCGGCGTGACCCCTGGAAAAGGCTCTATCAGGAAAAGTAAAATATGCACACGATCTCATCTTTATCTCATCATGGTTAGCCGCTTTATTCCCCTGATTTGCCTGAAATTTGCGCCTTGGCTTACACATTGCAGCGCCCGTTCGGTGTTCATTACCATTGTGCCTGATACGGCATTAAAACCATGGTCAAACATAATTGGGGACAAAGGCGCCGTATCTCCCAGGACAATGACATAGGCCTTGGGATGACAGAGACCCCGCAAGTGTTCCACGGTATGGTTCGTTAAGGCAGTACCTGTGATAGCGACAACATCCGCCCTCGGAATGAGATTATCTGCCTCAGCCTCACCGAAATCGCCGGCCTTTGGATTTTTTTCAATGACCCAGACTTCCTTTGAATACTCGCGAACCCTGGGCACAAATGGGAAGTGCCCTATAATTGCGGTTCTTTTGCCTTTTGCCTTTTCCACAATCAGTTCAGCGGCATTGAGCTCAATGCATCCGCTTTCATCAATCTCAAGAAGTGAATTGATGGTTGCCATACCAATTGCGGCTTCAAGTATGCTTTGGGAATAGGCCAGTTGGGCAAGTTCCAGAGAAGTTTTGTCCAACAGCAAGCCGGGCTCCTTGACCATGGGAGGCTCCTGGCGAAGGGCATCTCGCGGCAAGGTCGCGGCCAGTCCGCAGTTTCGAGTCAAAACACCGGTATGAAAGACCCCCTGGCGTATGTCTCGTACACCTGCTTCAAAATTTAGGGCTAAAATCAAATCATCCAAAATCTTCATGGCCACCTCCGAACCACCGTATAATCGCGTTCGTGTGATCTATTCGACCTCACTGAATCATTATTCATTTCACTCTTTGACCAGAACACCAACAAGGTATCCGGCAGCCAGTGCGCCTGTGACGGTAAATAGGGTCAGAATGCCGGCATACATCCAACCGAAGTAGGAAATCATGATGGGTAGCAGAAACGGCTTAACCGCCCGGTTACCCAGGAAAATGGCAATGAAGGAATTCGCTGCGCCTTTTTTCCGCAGCTCATTGAGCAGCGGATACCAGGCATAAATCGGCCCCATAGAAATAACACCGGCGGCGGCCGAGAGCGCGATACCCCTGATACCGGACCCTTTGCCAAAGAATTTAACGATATGTGCCGGCCTTAAAAATAGATTCATCAGAACCATGAGAGTGAAAACCAGGCTTAAGGGAACCATCAGGTTGAGTAATATGCCAGCGCTGCTTTTAAACGCCGTGGATGCGCTGTCCGGACTGAAAACAAAAAGAATCCCAAAGATTACCAACACACAACCTGGAAAGATGAGGTTGCGCAACCCGGGTCTTTTTTTAGTAGAAATTCTATGCCCGTCTGCCTTCATTGAGCGCATTCTAAGATAAAGTTATAAGTTACCACCGTAAAAATTGATATGGCCATGGATAGGACAAAAGATAAAACATTTCTGGTCAGAGCAAATCTTTTGCCCAGAGCTGCCATCTCAGCCGGTAACTGAACCAAACCTACCGTTACCCAGGCGCTGATAAAGGCCGTCACTGCGAACAGGCTGACTCCATGTTCTATCAACTCTCCCCCGATGACATAGCTGTTGATGGGATTGCCGGCAAGAATGCTGCCGAAGCTGGCTCCAGAAAGGATATCCAATATTGTGTTTCCGGAGAAAATTGATGATAGAAGTTTTTTTGAGATGAAGGCATTGAAGAGTCCAACGAGCAGAATCACCCCGACGAATAGGGGCAGGAGGTTTATAAGCTGTTGGCCTGAGCTTTTAAGGGCGTGTCGCATAGAGACCGCGGTGCTCTCAGAATTGCCCTTCCTTCGCATCTCTGTGGGATGGTCTTGTTTGCAGTATTGCATTACGGCCTCAGCTACCGTGCCTGTCACACCGGTTATAACTTCAATTCCATGGTCTGAAAGATACTTCTTGACCGTCGGGCTGCAGTAGCCTGTCATAACCGCATCAACCTTTTTGCTGATAACCATTACCAAAGCCTGGAAACCGGCCGCACGTTGCCCTGCAGCCCCCGGATTCGGTACAGCCTCAACGTTCATGCTATGCGGATTAACAATGACGAGGTATGGGGAGATTCCAAAACGCGGGCCCACCCGGGCTGTGAGATTGGCACCATTGGCTGATACGGCAATTTTCAAAACAATTTCCCATGATAAATAAGGGGTGGGTTGTTTAGCCACCCCTTATTTGTTGAGGAGCATGCAGCTTCCCATTGCTGCAGTCCATTTTAAGATTCTGCCGCAGGCTTTTTCTCCAGCGCATCGATGCGTGCGTTGATGGCATCCAATGACTTCTTAAAATAATCCGCCTCGGCTTTGAGCATATCAATCTCATCGGCTGCGCCTGTCGGATACACCGGACTTGCAACGGGTGGGTACCACCCGTAACCTCTGCCATAACCGCGCCGCAGGCCTGCACCGGGGCCGAATCCGCCTCTGAAACCGCGTCTCAACCCCAAACCGCGACCATAGCCGTAGCCGCCTGCATAAGTGGGAACTGTTCCAGCTGTTGCCGGATTGCAGAGTCCTCTGGCGCCGCCGGTCATGGGACCGGCGCCCATGGGACCCGTTCGATCAAAACCTGGCATAGGATCACCCCCTTCAGTTGTCGTTGATTAGTTGAATGGTTAATTAGTTGATTTGTTAAGACCGCCTGCTGCGACCTTTTCCACTACCTTGGCCGCCACCTCGACCGGTGCCCTGGCCAGATCCGCGGCCCTGACCCCTGCCAGCTCTCTGACCTCGACCCTGGCCGCCTCGGCGGCCGGATCCCGTGCCGCCCTGTCCTTGCGTTGCGGGGGTTGCGCCTTTAGGACCACATTTCCCCTGACCTCTTCCGGTTTTAGGGCCCTGGCCCTGCGGACCTGTTCGATCTCCTTGTGGCATATTTCTCACCTCCCCTTTAATTAAAGTTATTGGTTAATTGTTATTTTTATGCAGTTTATGGCAAAATAATTTTAATGGGGTATCTTAGTAATCTTGAAATGATAGAATTCCTCCAATATTCAATTTTGGTTTTGGCACGATGCTCTATGCGCTAGGCGCCGCGCCGCCAGCCGCCTCTTCGGCGGCGCCGCCGACCCATGCCGCGAAATTCATATGTTCCGCCCTCGATTTTCAGGGCTTTTCCGATAACCAGGGCTTCAGCCACGATGCGGCGAGCCCCGGCGAGAATTCGGCCGTAAGTATGTCTGGATACCTCCATCATATTGGCGGCTGTTTCCTGATCCAGGTGTTCAAAATCACTCAGCCGGATGGCTTCCAACTCCTCCACAGACATAAACACCTCTCCGCTGATGCTGATGCCATGGGGGACAAATGCGGCGATGGCCGGATAACCGGATACAAATCTGGGCTTTTTGGGTCGCGGCATCGTCATTAATCTCCTATTATGCTCATTTGAGCATAATATAAACATTTAAAATCTTAAAGTCAAGAGAAAATATGCTCATAGGAGCAAAATATTATATCCGGGATCCGTGCTGATTTGACCGGCCGGCTGCAAAGGGAAACAGATGCGAGCTGACGGGTTACTTGAAATGTGAACTGACAAGAAGTTTGCCGATTCGGTTAGTCCTTTGTTTCTAATTGATTAATGCGGGTAATGATGCCTTCTAACTGTTTATTGATTTCATCGGCCTTTTTTTTAAGGGTTTCCAGTTCCGAATCATTCGAGACCGAACCAGATCCTTTTTTTATCGAAGTGCTCTCGCCGGATAAGCCGGCACCACCACCTATCGCGCGACCACCACCCATTCCTTGTCCCATACCTCGACCACCACCCATTCCTCGCCCCATACCTCGGCCACCACCCATGCCTCCTCCCATACCTCGGCCACCACCCATGCCTCCTCCAGGGCCGGAACCGGCTCCCGGTGCCATGCCGAAATGGCTATCAACGTTGGCTTCACTTGTCGGTCTGAGTTGGCCCTTTTTAAATCTCTCAACGACCTCTTTGACGGTTCCTGTCTGGCCTGCGAACAATTCGACTCCCGCTGCCGTCAGGGTTTGTACAGCGTTTGGACCGCAATTGCCTGTGATAACGGCATCCACCCCCTTTGACGCCACGAACTGAGCCGATTGGATGCCGGCGCCACCCCCTAAGACAGCACTATCATTATTAAAAACTTCAAAGCTCATATCATCCGGATTAATAACCAAAAAATACGCACATCTGCCAAACCGGGGATCGAGCTGTGAGTTTAAATCTTTTCCCGAAGAACTAATGGCTAGTTTCATTATTTCGCCTCCTTTTTTATCGAGCGCTTGCTAATTACAATTTTCTTTTGTGCGCTTTGTTGTGCATGATGTGTGCCATTTCATGGAAATCAAATAACTAGTGTAGATTCAGACACTTAGTTTATTTGGAGAAAAAAGAATATTTGATTGATGCCTTAAAGTTAGAAAAATTGCGAAAGATTTTTTGAAAATTTTCGAAATCCAACATTCAACTGATCAAATTTTACCGATTAACGCCAATGTACCGACATCATATCCGGATTCTTTGGCAATAACCGGACATTTCACTTTAAAACTGAATTCAATACGCACCGATGAATCATTTCGTCGTCAGTAGACATTCTGGCAGCTGCTAATGCCTGTCTGAAAAAGCAAGGGATACAATCTAGATATGTTTTCATAATAAAAAAGTATAAGAGAGGTGCGAAAGAGAGTATTAAACCATATCGGTATAATTTTATTCTCAAAGTTGTGATCTGCCCGGCAATTCATGCCGGGCAGGATCTACAATTGTGAACACCCATGGGTTTAATTTCGAATATGCTTCCTGGTTTTTGAATGAAATCAGAAACCAAGAGTGTCTGCGGTTTCTTCTGCTTTGAGATGCTCCTGCCATTTCTTGCCCCAGAGATCGGGAACGGTTTCCTCAACTTCAATGATTGACTCATAGGAGATATTAAGCTCATCAAATATCGTCGCCAATATCGTTTGGCTCGGTGCCAGCCAAACGCAGAAGCGCATGCCTTTTTCCTTATTATAGCAGGTTCGGATCCAGGTCGCATTTTCGACATTGGCAAGCTTGGCCCAATTCGCTTCAACTTTTTCCCATGGAATGCTTGAGTCAGCATGGACCACCATAAATTTCAGCATTTTTTCCATTTTTAGCCCTCCTTTTGTGGTTATTTAATGAATTTTTCTTAAAACAAAAGTTTACGGTGGAATTTGAAGCTTACGCCCTTTTTTAGGTTCAAGCGGCGAATGGTTGCTCCCAACATATCCACCAA
>JASFGM010000149.1:0-6762 GCA_050123755.1 Desulfobacterales bacterium | reverse complement strand
TTCTTCCGCCACCCCTAAAATTGGTGACTATCCATTTACCACGCTGACGCCGACGCTGGGTGTCGTTGAAACCGAATGGGGTCAACCTTTTGTCGTCGCGGATATTCCCGGCCTAATTGAGGGCGCCCATCAAGGTGCCGGTCTTGGCACTCAATTTTTAAGGCATATCGAAAGAACCCGAATTTTGATTCATATGATAGATGCCGGGAGCATTGACCCGGATCACCCCCGCGATGCTTATGAGACCGTCAATACGGAATTAAAATCTTTCAATGCGCAGTTGACCCAAAAGCCCCAGATTGTGGCGCTGAATAAAATGGATTTGCCGGGAGCACAAGCGGCGGCAGATGCATTTGCAGCCGCGCTGGATGCAGAACCGGTCATTTTAATTTCGGCGATCAAAAAAAAGGGGATCAAGCAGCTGATTTCTCGAATACTCGAATTGCTGGATCGATCCGGGATTGACTAGAAGTGGTTTCAAAACATCTAACCAGATAAATTGGAACTTTGGAAACAACCGTTTGATTCACTCTCATTTTATATGTTATTAAAATTTAATTTTGACAGGATTAATCCGCCTGCGCTTCAAAAGCTTCGGCGGACCCGGCAGGAATTTACAGAAATCGCGAGGCTAGACTAATTTAATATGCAGATTGGATTATTCGGCGGCACCTTTAACCCTATTCATCGGGGACATCTCTGGGCCGCGTCAGAAGTTATCAAAAGATTCCATCTGGATCAGATCTTCTTGATTCCAGTCGCATTGCCTCCCCATAAAACACCCGGCGCGGTGGCAAACGCCGATGATCGTCTGGAGATGATCCATCTGGCCATTGGCAACCTTCCCGGGCTAACGGTTTCCGATGTTGAATTAAATCGGCCGGGGCCTTCCTATACGATTGATACGGTTCGACATTTTAAGAATACGCTTGCAGATGATTCCCGGATCTACCTTATTATGGGGCTGGACGCCTTTCTCGAAATCGATACCTGGAAATCCTACGCAGAGTTGCTTGAGCAGATTGCTTTTATCGTTATGGCGCGTCCTATTGAGGATTGCCGGGATGCTGATCAGGGCTGGAAAATTCTGGAGAATTACCTTAAATCCACCCTCTCGGCGGATTATGAATTTTTAACTGCGCGCGGCTGCTATACTTCAGAAGGCAAGCCGCCCATTTATATTGTTGATATCGATGCTATGGATATCTCCTCGACCAAAATCCGGCAAAACATTAAAACAAAGCAGCCCATCAAAGATCTGGTACCTCCCGAGGTGGCAGAATTTATCCAATTAAAAGGACTTTATACATGAGCAAAGATGCCGTCCCCGCACTTGACCTCTACATCAAAGCGGTTTCGGCCAAGAAAGCCCTAAATTTGGTCGTCCTAGATGTTGCTGAGCTGACCTCCATAGCAGATGTATTTATTATCTGCAGCGGACGGTCGAACCGCCAGGTTAATGCGATTGCAGATTCTATTGTTGTCAATTTAAAGAAGCATAAAATCAAGCCCCTGAGTGTGGAGGGAACCGGAGAAGGTCATTGGGTTTTACTGGATTACGGTCATGTGATCATCCACGTGTTTTACGAGCCGGTTCGGGAATTATTTGATCTTGAAGGCCTCTGGGTCGATGCCAAACGAATTACAACACCCGCCATGAAGAAATCACAAAGCGGAAGTCGGAAATAGTTTAAAAGAATGATGGTCAAAACCTGTTATTGAGGATGAATGACACAAGCCGAAATGGTTTATTCTAAAATCCAAAATCCAAATTCTAAAATCAAATATGTTCTCTGCGGGCTTTGTGTGAAATATTATCATGTCTGATACCCAAAAACCATATTCGCTGATTACCGATTTTGTCACCGCTAAAGAGATCCCCAATGTCGGTGCCGAAGAAAACCGGCAGATGGTTGAGCGATTTTTGGTCGCTGAAAAAGGGTTTTCAAAAGAAGATATTGAGGTGGATGTTGATATTGAAATGACTGTTGCCGGAGAACCTTACCGATCTCAAATCGATCTGGTTGTCAGCGTTGACGGCGGGGTGACCCGTTTTATGGCCATTAAATGTGCGGCCGCCTCCCTGGGATCCCGGGAAAGAGAAATTTTAGCGGCCGCCAGGCTTCTTGATGAAAACCAGCTTCCCTTTTCAGTTGTATCCGACGGCAAAACAGCCATTGTGCTGGACACGGTTTCCGGCAAAAAGCTTGGCGAGGGGCTGAACGCCATTCCCGCCAAAGGTGAGGTCCGCGAAAAGTTAAACGTTTTGCAACTGCGGCCTTTTCCGATAGATAAACGCGAGCGTGAGAAATTAATCTTTCGATCTTACGACAGCATGAATGTGAATGTGCAACGCAATGTGTGATCAGCGCAGCCGTCTTGGGTTATTGAAAATTAATTTAATCTTTGATTTTAATGACCACCAAAGTGATGTCGTCTTCTATTTTAGCGCCTTGTTGAAAACGCTCTAAAGAATCCAATATTGCCTCAAGGGTTTCATTTGCGTTTAAGGATGAATTTTTACGAATGATATCGTAAATGGGTTTTTTGCCGAACATTTCCCTTTTTTGATTGCGTGACTCCCAGATTCCGTCTGTACTGAGAAAAATTATTTGTCCCTTGCGTAAAGCTGTTTTTGTATACGCCTTGAAAACCGAATCTTCCATCACACCCAGTGCGACTCCGGATCCGCCCAACTCTTCAAATGTGTCTGTGCCCGGATCATAAAAGATAGCCGGGTCATGTCCGGCGCGCACCCATTGGAGGTCTTGTTTTGTGGGGTCAATCATCAGGTAGAACAGGGTCATAAATTGGCCCGAATCCTCCACATCGTGAGCCAACTGGCGGTTGACATCGGAGATAATATCCCCTGCACTCCCCGGTTGTGATAAGCGCTGCCGTAATGACGAGCGCACCGTGGCCATCAGCAGGGCCGAGGAAACGCCATGACCGGATACATCGCCGATGGCGATAGCGAGTTGTCCATTTTCACCCGCATCACTGGTAATGAAATCATAATAATCGCCGCCGGTTTCATCACAATAAATGCTGCGACCGGCAATATCCAGCCTTTCCATCTGCGGATTTTTATGGGGCAAAAGGTTTTGCTGGACTTCACGGGCCAAATCGAGCGACTGTTTTATGATGTCATGCTCCAGGCTCAGGCTTCTGAAGCGGTCGGCCAGGGCTAGCTGCAGAAGAATGACCTCGATCGCTGAGGTGAATTGTCCGCTGTACAGTGTTAAATACGGCAACACCCCGAAAATGACTAAAGCCTCATACATAGTGCTCAATGCCAAAGTTGTGAATGCAAGCAGGAAGAACCGCGCCGGCCCGAATCCGCGCCGCCAGCAAATCAAAGCGGCCAGTATGAATATCGGCGGGACCACAATCGACTGAAAACTAATGGCTAGCGTCATCAAGGCAATATTCACAAACGGAATCATTGCCGCCAGGACGAGGGCCAAACCCACGGCAACAGACAATAATTTATCAAAAAATGGCGCATGCTTTTTGATGATTAAAAAAGACTTGGCAAATAAGATGCCCCAGAAAAATGTGAGGGCAATAAAGATCAATACCAGAACCTCACCCAGATGAGGTCCAATTTGAAAATGCTCCCATAACAGTCCATTGGATTTTAAGAACAATAGGCCAATAAATAATAGATACATCAAGTAATAAAATCGATTGAGTTCGCGCAGCGATATCAGCAAAATAAGATTATATAAAAACATGGCCAACATGATGCCGTAATAGATCCCAAACCAGAGCGATCGGCCACGAGACACGCTCTGGTAGGCTTCATCGGTTAAGATTTGCAATGGCAGGTGCTTGGCCTCTGAGCTCTCCACTCGCAAATAGAAGGTTACGGTTTGAATAAAGCTTTCAGGGGGCAGGAAAGCGGTCGGGGTGCTTGGCTGGGGGTCAAGTCCGGATGGCAAAATACGACCCACCTCTTTGGTAAACCAGCCGCCATCAGGGAATTTGGGAATGTAAAGGGTGGCATAATCTATCCGGTTGGGCCAGTCGAGGTACAGCAACCAGGTACGCTGTGCGGTTTGATCTTTGAATGCGTCTACGCTGAAACGAATCCAATGAGCTGAGGAATTGAGACCCAGGTTGAGGATCTTACCCGCATGCTGAACAAAGCGGGCCGACATCTTTGGTGAGGACACCTCATCTATGGTCAGCTTTTTTTGGGGGTCCTCCAGGTAAGCCAGATAGGGACCCAGGAAATAGCGATCTTTATCCGGTGTCAGCTGGAGAATCGTTTCAGCCGGAGCAGCCGCAGCGGGCCCCGGAATCCCACCACAGGTCATAAGCACCAGGATCACTGCCACGCCTGCCAGGCTTCGACAACGGCATGCTATTTTGCTGTACCCACCGGGCATACGGATTGCTCCAATTTAAGCTCAAATTACCTTTTGCTCAATAACTGGCGTGTTCGACGGGATTAAAGTTCTCAATCGCCGATAGGTGCTGAATAGAGTGTCAGCGCTTAAGGTGAAGGATTATCAGATATGGGAGCCTAAAGTCAAATTCTTGTTAGCCTAAGAACAACCACAGCCAGTGGCTGATTCATACCTGTTATATTCCTCAGCAGTTTCTGCTTTAGTCGAATCCGCGGGGCAACCTGTATGCATCTGGGCCGACTGCAGATGGGTCCCTAAAAGCTTGTCGGCGGTTGCTTTCATGTTGGCTGCGGGCTGGTCTTTGACAAATTGGCCGATGATCGCGGCAGCCTTCAATTTTTTCTCTTCGATGCCTTCAGCGCGTGCCATTCCTGAGATATTCTCAAGGCATGGAATACAGCCGGATGCAACGGCTGAACCGATTGCGACCAATAACTGGGTTTCGGTATCGAGTCCTTTAAATAAAGGTTTCATATTAAGTTCCTCCTTTGGTCCGGGGCTTTAGGATTCTGTTTCAGATACGGCCTAAACAATTAAAAAGGATTAAACCGGTTTAACGGCTTCAATGTAAGCGGAAACGACATAATCCAGGGCATTCTCACTTTTGTCCGGAGCCCACGCCCGGGTCAGATCCCGGCTCTTATCATGGGCTGTGATTTTTATGTTTTCAAATCCCGCTTGGGTGAGCATTTTATTCGTATCGTCAAATGTAGCCGCACCGCCGACGCAGGCAGCCACCACTGCCAGGTCGTTTCGAATTTTTGCAGGCAGAGCTGTGGTTGCCAAAACGTCCGAAATCGACAGCCGGCCTCCGGGCTTGAGTATGCGATAGGCCTCGCGGTACACCTGCAGCTTATCAGGGGAAAGATTAATCACACAGTTTGACATGATAAGATCCGCACCATTATCGGCTATGGGAAGGTGTTCGATTTCTCCCAACCTGAACTCAACATTCCGGGTTCCCATTTTTTCCGCATTTTTGCGGGCTTTGCTGATCATTTCAGGTGTCATATCGACTCCAATAACCTGTCCGCTTTCACCCACCTGCTTGGCTGCCAGAAAGCAATCAAAACCACCGCCACTGCCCAGATCAATCACCGTTTCGCCGGGTTTAAGCGATGCGAGTGCGACGGGGTTGCCGCAACCCAGCCCCATATTGGCACCTGCGATAACGCTGGCGATATCCTCTTTTGAATATCCCATGACGCTGGACATTTGTTCGGGTGTAACTTCAGGACCACCACAGCACGAAGCTGCCGGCATTGCATTGGCAATGGCGTTTGAGGGGCTGCAGCAGGATAGTGCCTGACTTTTCGCGGTGGTTGCAGTTTCAGCTTTAGCGATTTGCTCGTATCTCTGGCGGACGGCATCGCGGATTTGATCTTTCTCTTTTATTTCCATATTCTTGCCTCCCTGTTGGTGTTAACTATTTTATAGTTCGAAAACTATCGAATATTTTAGCTAAAAAAATCAGCCAAGTGTTTGTTTAGAGAAAAATCCCTGCAGGGCCGTTAACGTCTCCGGGTCAATCCAGCACTCGATTTTCTGCCCCCGGCGTTCCATGCGGATGAGTCCGGCCTGACGAAGCTCTTTGATGTGATGCGAGATCGTGGATGCTACAATGCCGAGGTCCTGGCCCAGCTCACCGATACAGGCGCAGTTTTCAGATTCCGGGCTGCTGCGGATGTCGGTAACCACTTTCGGGATGCAGCAGGAGACCAGGCGCATGAAAATTTTTAGCCGGTTGGGATTGGAAAGGGCCTTAAACATTTCGGCAAATTTTTCGATATTTTCATCTCGATAGTTCGACATATATCGAAACATAATCAACAACCACTGCCTTGTCAAGACTTTTTCAAAAAAAGCATGGAAAAAATTCAGCACACTAACAATTTGAAATTAAATGAGAATTGGGATCTACGCGCGCGCACTTGCACTTGTTTCCAGAACGATATCGGGTTTATAATAATGGTAGGCCTGGATTATCTTTTTTGCAAACTGCATGTTTTGGTCGGAGCTTCCGTCGAAATTGATGCCGGTCTTGAATTTTCCATCTTTTTTCTTTACGGAAAATATCACCCGAGCAATGATCTTTATCAACTTATCTTCCAGATCGACAAATAATAAAAAGATATTTTTTGATTCAATTTTTTTAGCTGTTTCTAAAAGTATTCCATTTTGGCTGATATCCAGGGCAATTCCCATATTCTGATCTAACAGAATGCCTTCCTTATCTACACAATCATAAGAAATCGGGTTAAATATTTTTACTCTCGGGAATTTTCGGCGGTCTAATTTTTCCATGTTATAAGAATCGGTTATTTAACAAAAATCTTGAATATTTTTT
>JASFGM010000148.1:0-6811 GCA_050123755.1 Desulfobacterales bacterium | reverse complement strand
AGGCCACCCGCGGACAAGACGCTCTCGGGGCTGTAATCCGCGAATATTTTAAGGTTTGCGACCGCATGAGTGATTTTATCTTATTGATTTACCAGGAAACGCAATCGCTGCCAATCCAATGGCAAAACCGCGTTTTAGAGAACGAACTGCGCATTACGGGCCTGTTTATAGAAGCGCTGGCGCGGATTGCATCAACCGGAGAACTGCCGAATTTAGATGAACGCTCCCTTGAACTCACGGCGCATAATATTGTGGTTCTCGGGCACATGTGGACTTTCCGGCGATGGTTCTTGACCCGCCATTACAGTATTGAAGACTACATTAAACTTCAGACAAAGTTAATCCTGGGAATGTGTTCGAAAAAAGAATGAAAATCTAATTTGACGCAAAGGAGGCGGCATGAATCCTGAAGTTGAAGCTTATAAGCCTAAACATAATATCAGAGTCGTTACGGCAACATCGCTTTTTGATGGCCATGATGCAGCCATAAATATTATGCGCAGGATACTCCAGGATACCGGCGTAGAGGTTATTCATTTAGGACATAATCGATCGGTTCAGGAGATCGTGGAGGCGGCTATTGATGAGGATGTCCAGGGTGTGGCCGTATCGAGTTATCAGGGCGGACATGTAGAATTTTTTAAATATATGGTCGATCTTTTAAAAGAAAGAGGCGCTTCCGGCATCAAGGTATTTGGCGGTGGCGGCGGTGTGATTGTACCTGATGAGATCAAAGAGCTGGAAGCATACGGCGTTACCAAAGTTTATTCTCCGGAAGACGGCGCCCGCATGGGGCTCCAGGGAATGATTAACCACATGGTTGCGCGCATCGATTTTGCGACTGTCGAAAACAACGATTTTGATTTAAGTACGCTAAACCCCTCCAACTCGCTTTTGGTAGCCAAACTGATTACCGCCGCTGAACAGGCAAAGGCCCGCAAAAACGGGAACTTCGCCACGCTTCGCGCTCAGCTTTTAAAAAAGATTGAAAATCGCAAAGCCCCGGTTATCGGCATTACCGGAACAGGCGGTGCCGGCAAATCCTCTTTGACCGATGAACTGATATTAAGAATGCTGCATGATCTTAAAGATATTCATATTGCCATCATCAGCTGTGACCCCTCCCGGCGCAAAACCGGCGGAGCGCTTTTAGGTGATCGGATACGCATGAACGCGATCAGCAACCCGCGTGTTTATTTGCGTTCTCTGGCGACGCGACAGTCCCAGATAGAATTACCGGCCGTGCTAACTGAAGCCATCGAGGTGACCCAGGCCGCCGGCTTTGACCTGATCATTGCTGAAACCGCCGGCATTGGACAGGGAGACTCGAGTATTACCGATTTGGTTGACTTATCCATCTATGCGATGACCAGCGAGTTTGGTGCCGCCACCCAGCTTGAAAAGATCGATATGCTTGATTTTGCAGATCTGGTGGTGGTCAACAAATTTGAAAAGCGCGGTGGAGAGGATGCGGTGCGCGATGTTCGCAAGCAGGTCCAGCGCAACCAAAAATTATGGGATAGCGACCCTGAAGAAATGCCGGTATTTGGAACCATCGCTTCCAAGTTTAATGACGATGGGATCACATCTTTGTATCATGCGATTCTCGATAAGGTTGCCGAAAAGTCCGGGGTAAAATTCAAAGCCGGCTTGCCAAAACCGAAAACCAAGACCTCCTCTTCCAAAACCATCATCATTCCCCCGGAACGCACCCGCTATCTTTCGGATATAGCGGATACCGTCAGAAAATACCACCGCCAAACCGACGAACAAGCCCAAAACCTTAGAAAAGTCTGGCACCTCAAAGAAGCGCATGCCACCATCGGGGCAAGTGATGACAAAAAGGATTCTGCGGAGCTGCTTTCAAAGCTCAAAGATGAAATTAAAAAAGCCGAAGCGGCTCTGGAAAAAGAGACATTGGAATCCATTGCGCAATGGGAAAAAATCAAGGCATCCTACAATAAAGATGAGCTGGTGTACAAGGTTCGCAATCGCGAAATCAGGGTACCCCTATACACAGAATCATTATCTCACACCCGCATCCCCAAGATTGCCCTTCCCAAATTCAAAGATCCCGCTGAGATATACCGCTGGATGAGGGAAGAAAACGTCTCCGGAAAATTTCCATTTACAGCCGGAGTCTTCCCGTTAAAGCGGGCAGACGAAGAGCCGACCCGCATGTTTGCAGGCGAAGGAGATCCCTCCCGCACCAATCGTCGATTTAAAATGCTGTCGGCCGATTATGAAGCCAAACGGCTTTCAACCGCCTATGATTCCGTCACCCTGTACGGATGTGATCCGGATAAGCGGCCGGATATATATGGGAAAATCGGTACCTCGGGCGTCAGCATCTGCACGCTCGATGATGTCAAAGTCCTCTATGAAGATTTTGAACTCTGCGCCCCCAGCACCTCGGTTTCAATGACCATAAACGGACCGGCCCCCATGATGCTGGCGATGTTTTTTAATACCGCCATTGACCAGCAAGTGGACAAGTTCAAGGCCGAAAACGGAAAAGAACCCTCCAAAGAGCAGTATCAAAATATTCGAGCCGACGTCCTTTCCAACGTGCGGGGTACCATACAAGCAGACATCCTGAAAGAAGACCAGGGACAAAACACCTGCATTTTTTCGATTGAATTTGCGCTGAGGGTAATGGGGGATATCCAGCAATACTTTATCGATCACAACGTCCGCAATTTCTACAGTGTCTCCATCTCCGGGTATCATATCGCCGAGGCCGGCGCCAATCCGATTACCCAGCTGGCGCTCACCCTGGCCAACGGGTTTACTTATGTTGAATATTATTTGTCCCGCGGCATGCCCCTTGAAAGCTTTGCGCCGAATTTATCATTTTTCTTTTCAAATGGAATGGATCCTGAATATACCGTTATTGGAAGAGTCGCACGGCGCATCTGGGCCATTGCCATGCGTCAACTCTACAGCGGATCCGTTCGTTCCCAGATGCTCAAATATCATTGCCAGACATCCGGACGGTCCTTGCACAGCCAGGACATCCAATTTAATGATATCCGCACAACGCTGCAGGCGCTTTGTGCCATCTACGACAACTGCAACAGCCTGCATACCAACGCTTTTGATGAAGCCATTACCACACCGAGTGCCGAGTCGGTCAGACGTGCCTTGGCCATTCAGCTTATCATAAACCGTGAATGGGGATTGACGAAAAATGAAAATATGAACCAGGGAAGCTTTATCTTTGAAGAATTAACCCGGCTTGTGGAGCAGGCGGTATTAGATGAATTTGATCAAATCACCAAGCGTGGCGGTGTCCTGGGTGCCATGGAAACGGGCTACCAGCGCAGTAAAATTCAGGAGGAGTCTATTTATTCAGAAATTTTAAAACATACCGGCAAACTCCCTATCATCGGTGTGAACACATTCCGGGATCCGCATGCCGACCTGGATCAGCTCAACGAGAGCGTTGAGCTGTCCCGGGCCACCGAAGCAGAAAAGCAATCTCAACTTAAGCGTCTGGCCGATTTTAAAAAGCGTCATGAAAAAGAAGCGCCGGCAGCACTGGAACGCCTGCAAAAGGTTGCCCTGTCCGGCGAGAATGTTTTTGATGAACTGATGAAGGTCGTGCGGGTGTGCAGCCTCGGACAAATCACCCAGGCGCTTTATGATGTGGGGGGCCAATACCGGCGCGGCATGTAGTTATTTCTGTTCCAGAGAACAGAAGTCAGAGGTCAGAAAACAGATATCAGAAGTTAGAAAAAGAGAACCGCAACCGATTTTTATCCGCCCTACCCTTTTTTTAATATTCAATTTTCATTATTCAATATTCAGTCCTAACTTGATTTAAACCTTTGTTTCATATAATCAAATTTATTATCAGAGATTCAAGGGTTCAGGGTTATCTTTTTTAAATAGACCCACACAGATTCTTGGCTGACGTGAGTCCCCAACCTTTTAACGCTGAACCCTGAACCTATGAACGCTTTTGAGAAAGGTGACGAAATGAAAAATTTTGATTCTGTGACAGTGGGACAGGTTTTAGAAACTGCGGCCGACCAGGTTCCGGATAAAACCGCGGTGGTGGACGGAGACCGCAGAAAGACCTATAAAGAATTAAATTCCATGGTCGATGCCCTGGCAGCCGGGTTGGCCGAAATTGGATTTAAAAAGGGAGATCGGGTCGCCATATACATGAAAAATTCCCTTGAATTTGTCGTGGCTTTCTATGCGCTGCAGAAGTTAGGGCTTATTGCGGTGTGGATTAACGCAATCTATCGAATGCACGAGGCAAAATTTGTACTTAAAAATTCGGAGGTCAAAGGTGCATTTATTTTCAGCCAGTGGGAGGGTTACAATTATCTTGATGATATTTTGGAAATTAAAAAAGAGTTGCCTGAACTTGAATCCATTATCGTCGCCGGAAACGGTGAAGGCCAGGGCGTCTATCCTTTCAATACGGTAATTGACCAGGGCACCGGCAAGACACCTCCGGCTGTTCCAATCGATCCCCAGGAAGACCTCTCTATGCTGCTGTATACCTCCGGGACGACCGGTAAGCCCAAAGGCGCCATGATCAGTCACTATGCCGCAGTGCGCGGGGCATGGGAATATTCAACCGGCATAAAGGCTGCCTCGAAGGACATTTTTATCGGCTTTTTACCGATGAGCCACTCCTATGGCTGTGGCTCGATTCTAATTCAACCGATCCTGCTGCAGTCAACCGTTGTTCTGATGGATAAATTCGAAGTTGAGAAAGCGTTCCAAATTATTGAACGCGAAAAAATTACACTGCAGTTAGGTGCAGCGCCGCATTACATCCTTGAACTCAATCACAAAAAGAGACCCGATTATGATCTCAGCTCTCTCAGGGCCGGCCTGATTGCCGGAATGGTTGCACCGGAAGGCCTGATTACACGGGTGGAAAAGGAGATGGGCGTCTATTTAACTTCTTTCTGGGGCGCCTCGGAAGTCGGACCGGGTTTAGCGATCATGTGTCCCTATCCATCACCTTTGGATATTCGAGAAAAATATATCGGCCGCCCGATCCCCGATACCCGCGCACGGATCGTCGATCCTGAGACCCAGCACGAACTGCCGGATGGAGAGATCGGCGAATTGACGCTAAGCGGATGGCATGTCATGAAGGGATATTGGAAAAATCCCGCTGAAACTCGTAAACAAATTATTGACGGTTGGCTTTTCATGGGGGATCTGACCTCCAGAGAAGAAAACGGTTATTTCAGAATCTACGGGCGCACCAAAGATTTGATTAATCGCGGAGGGTATAAGATTTACCCCTATGAGCTGGAGTCATTAATTATCGAACATCCCAAGGTAGACCAAATATGCGTGGTCCCAACACCCAACCCGGTATTGGGAGAATCCATCTGCGTATGTATCATCCCAAACGCGCAGCAAAAGATCTCATTAGAAGAGATCCGGGACTTCATGAAAGACAAGATTGCACCGCATAAATTACCGGATGAGCTTTGCATCATGGATGATTTTCCGAAACTGTCCGGTGGCGTAAAAATCAAAAAATTCGGAAAAGGCGGCCTAACCGAACTGGCCGAAAAAGACGAAACGCGAGAGCGGCTTCGAAAATAAAAGCGTCCACTTACGATTTCAGATTAACATTTGTGATATGAAAAGAATATCTCAATAAAATTGAGCTATACGCGGCCGTTTATACGTGTAGGGTTCTCTATTCCTTTTCAATTCGACACAAGAGTGCAGTGTGGGGCCAACCACCGATCTCCGGGCTACAGAACTCCGGCCCATCAGGGCAGAGGATGTTGGCATTGGATTGGAATACCCCGAACAATTCCGGTTCCGTCTCTTTCCGCTCCGGAAACCACCATCCATGCTGCACATCCACCATGCGGGGGTCCAGGATATCAGTCAGACTTGCTTTTACACGAATGCTCCCTAAAGGTGAAACCACCCGCACCCAGTCCCCGTCAGCCACATTCATGCCTGCTGCCGTGTCTGGATGGAGGCAGACAAGAGCTTCGGGATTCTGCTTTCGCGCCCTCTCGATCTGGCGCTGCTCGGAGTGATACATGGGCATGAAACGGCTCCCCGTAATCAGAACCAGCGGATATTCTTTATGTAAATCAGGCGACCCTGCGGGGCTGTGAGGCATTTCCCGATAAACCGGCAGGGGTTCACAACCCAGATCCTCGAAGATACTTGATCGGAGCTCCACTTTACCCGATGGCGTGCCAAAACCGAATCGCTCATAGCGCCGGTACGTCCGCCTGCCAAAGAGTCCGTTTTTCTCCACCAACTGCTCGAAAGTCATACCCACAGAGGATAGGCACCAGTCCCACACCTGATCCACTGTTTCCCAGGGCCAGTGCTCCTTCTGCCCCAACCGGACTGCCAGTCCCCGCCAAAAGTCATACGGGTTGCGGCGTTCATGCAGGGGCTCTATCCCCCTGGGGCAGGCCACACAAAAAGCCGGAGTCAACCAAAGTTCGGTCGTTTCTATGGTGGAACAGATGGGAAAAACATAATCGGCCAGGGCGGCGGATGGAGTCAGGTAGTATTCCGCTACAACGTAAAACTGAAGTGTCTTCAGGGCCTCATAGACATGTCTTGTGTTGGCCAGTGCAAGCATAGGATTGCTGGCGAGAGATATGGCTGCCGTGACCGCATACGGTTTGCTGCTAATTATGGCGTCACAGACCGCCCGCGCATGGGCCACGCTCGTCATGTCCGCAAGGGGCGGATGCATATAGTCGCGGGGAAGCCGACGGTTGGCCTCTGCGTTTTTCTCCCAGCCTGGGAACCCGAAAAAGGGATATTCATCGGCCCCCAATTGCTTCGC
>JASFGM010000147.1:0-6825 GCA_050123755.1 Desulfobacterales bacterium | reverse complement strand
TGATTGTGATTGACTTTTCGGTTGTAATCAAACATAAAAAAGAAGCAATTCATTTAGCATTAACCCTTATCCTTCCGAAGATCAGATGACCAAATGACCAATTTAATAGGTACCTTCCATTTTGCAGCTAATCTGCAAAAGTAAGGTGCATTCCATTTTCACCCCTTAACCGAAAGGAGGTTGGCGATGAAAAAAATTCTCGGTCTGTTGGGCTGCTTCCTGCTGATATGCAGCGTGATCAGTGCGGATGCAGAGGTAAAAAATCCGGACACCTTCATCCTGGCGAATTATGGAAATCTCAGGACATTAGATCCGTCCGTCGCTTACGATGTGACCTCGTCTCAGCGGCTCTGGAACATTTATCAACCACTGGTTTTTTTCGACGGTTCGCATACGGACAAGTTTATCCCTTTGGTCGCCACCCAGGTGCCCACCCTGGAAAACGGCGGCATTTCTGCGGACGGCAAGACCTATACCTTCACGATTCGCAAAGGCATCAAGTTTCATGAAGGCGGTGATTTGACGCCCGAAGATGTGGTGTACTCCTTTAAGCGCAACATGATTGTCGATCAGGACGGCGGACCCATGTGGATGCTGTTGGAAGCATTGACCGGTGAGGGCTCCACCCGGGACAAGGATGGCAAGATCGTCGCCGGCATTTTCGATACCATTGACAAATGTGTCGAAGCCAAAGGAGACAATGTAATTTTCCATTTGCCCAAGCCCTATCCGCCGTTTATGGGAATTCTGGCGTACTCTTCATCGGTGATTATGGACAAAGAATGGGCCATATCGAAAGGATGCTGGGACGGGAACATAGAAAATGCCGCCAAATACAACAATCCTGCACCGGGCCACGAGCCGCTGCAGAAGCTTGCCAACGGCACCAACGCTTATAAAATGGTATCCTGGGAGCCCAACAAGGAATTTATATTCGAGCGTTTTGACGGCTACTGGGGCCCGAAACCCAAACTCAAAAGGGCGATCATTAAATACGTCGATGAATGGAGCACGCGCAAGCTGATGCTTCAAAACGGTGACGCCGACCGGGTCAGAGTGGATAATCCTTATGTTCCCGAGGTTAAAGCCATGAAAGGCCTGACGCTCTATGAGGTCCCGCAGTTGTCCGTTACAGCTGCTTTTTTCTGCCAGAAAGTCAACCCAACGGGTAATCCCAACATCGGCAGCGGCAAACTGGACGGCGAGGGCATACCGCCGGACTTTTTTGCCGACATCAATGTGCGCAAGGCGTTTTTGCACGCTTTTGATCGCAAAACTTATAAAAAAGACGTTTTTAATGACCTGGTGGTGATGCCTTCCAGTCCCAATATCAAGGGCCTGCCCTATCACAAGGATGTTCCGATTTACGAGTTCGACCTGAAAAAATCAGCCGATTACATGAAAAAAGCCTGGGACGGCAAAGTCTGGGATCAGGGTTTTAAGATGATTATCACCCACAATACGGGTAACGAGATGCGCGAGGCCGCCGCCCACATGATGGCTGAAAACATTATGTCTTTAAATCCGAAATTCCAGATCGAAGTCCGCAATGTCGAATGGAAGGACTACCTGGTGAAGTACCGCAATTTTATGTACCCCATATTCATCATCGGGTGGGGCGCCGACTATGCTGATCCGCATAATTTCATGTACACCTTCATGCACTCACGGGGGGTGTATGGCCGCTATATGGCCTATGAGAATCCTGAAGTGGATAGCCTTTGCGAAGCGGGGATCGCAAATGTGGATCCCGACAAACGCAGAGAGATCTATCACAAGCTTCAGGACCTCTGGTACACGGAGGCCATCGCCAATACGATCTATCAGCAGATTGTGGTGCGTGCCTACCGGGATTGGGTAAAAGGCTATGTGCCCAACGCCATGCTCACGGATGCCAATGAGATGCTGATGGATATCTGGAAGGAGTAGCAAACCTATCTCAAAAATGCATCAACGCAAGTGCGCTAAAGTTAGAAGTGATCTAAAGTGACTAGAGTTAAGGAATTCTGCCATTTTTATAAAAAGATGGAGCACCACGCGGCGCAAGCGCCTGCGCTGCGCGTGCGACACCTTAACTTTAGTCACTTGCAACTTTAGTTCACTTTAGTCACTTTTTGAATACCAGCCATGCACGCTTTCATCACAAGAAGGTTTCTCTTACTGATTTTTGTTCTTTTTGGGGTTTCCGTTTTGATATTCGGTATCCTGATGACCTTCAGTCCGGAACGCAGGGCGGCCGCCTTTGTAACCACCCCCCAGCAGGCCAAAGACATTCCCAAACTGATCAAGCAGTTCGGCCTGGATGATCCCTTTTACGTCCAGTATTTTCGCTGGATCAAAGAAGTCTTTAGAGGCAATCTGGGCTGGTCGCTGGTTGCGGCCCAGCCGGTCGGCGAAGCCTTCTGGCGCTATTTTCCCGTTACCCTGGAGATGAATCTTTTGGCCGCTCCCATTGTCATTATTTTTGGGATCTGGCTGGGCACCGTTTCCGGGGTCCACCGGGACAGCTGGATTGACCACATCACCCGTATTTTTGCGATTGTGGGCTGGTCCCTTCCCACCTTTTTATTTGCCCTGCTGCTGCTCATGATTTTCTATGGATACATCTCGATATTTTCACCGGGCGTCATCAGCGATCAATTCACCATGTTTATCCTGGACAATCCCGACAAGTTTACCCGTTATACCGACATGTATACCCTTGACGGAATTCTCAACGGGCGACTGGATGTTACCCTGGATGCCCTGCGCCACCTCGTATTGCCGGTCATGACTTATGTGATTGTTGTTGTGGCCCTGAACATGCGGGTTATGCGTTCCGGTATTATCGAGGAATTATCCAAGGACTACGTGATGACCGCACGGGCCAAAGGGGCTGATAAAAGAACCGTCCACATCAGGCATGCCCGCAGAAATGCGCTGCTGCCGGTGGTCACCGTGGCGGGCCAGCTGGTGGCCCTGTCTATGGAGGGCAGCATTGCGGTGGAGGTGGTCTTTAACCGGCAGGGAATCGGCTGGTGGCTGGCGCACTCCGCCAAGCAGCTCGATATGCCGGTGTTGATGTGCATCTGCCTGTTTATGGGGATAGTGTTTGTGATTACCAACCTGACGCTTGATATTTTGTATGCGTATATCGATCCGAGGATAAGGTTGAATTAGGTCGATTCGGTTGATTGGTTAATTCGTTGATTAGTTAAAAGAATGTCAGCGATTACAGCCAATAAAACCAGTCAACCAATTAAACCAATCAAACTAATATAACTAATCGAACCAATTGAACTAATCGAACCAATATAACGTTTTCATCCTATGCCCGAACAGCATCCCAGACTGCGTGAATTCAAATTTACCCTCTTTCGGATATTTAGAAATCCGTCGGCGATTATCGGTTTTACGCTTCTGCTTGTCTTTACAGCGGTGGCGATTTTTGCGCCCCAGATTGCCCCGCCAAAGTATGCCCATAATCCATATTTGATGCCGCACAAAGGGTTTTCGCCGACACCCAAACCCCCCGGTCCGGGTCGCATCTTCGGCTCCACCTCGGGCCAATATGATATTTTTTACGGTGTGGTCTGGGGAACCCGCACGGCATTTAAAATCGGTCTTTTTGTGGTGGTGATCGCCGGCCTCGTGGGGGTCACGCTGGGAGCGGTGGCCGGATACTACGGGGGCATCGTCGACGAAGTGCTCATGCGCGTTACAGACATTATGTGGGCGATCCCCACGCTGGTGCTGGCGATGGCGATTGTGGTGGCCTTCGGCCGCGGGCTCGATAAAATCATGATCGCCCTGGCATTGGTGCAATGGCGCTGGTACGTTCGGGTGATCCGCTCGGAAATTTTAACCCTGCGCGATCAGGACTTTGTGCAGGCGGCCAAAATCATGGGCGTTTCCGATTTTATGATCATCTTTCGACACATTTTGCCCAATGCCATTTATCCGGTATTGATCATGGCCTCCATGGACATGGGATCCATGGTGATTACGGCGGCCTTTATCAGTTTTATCGGACTGGGCCCTCCCAAAGGATATTCGGATTGGGGCCAGATGGTCGCGCTGGCCCGCAATTACATTGTCGGCCCGGTGGATGATCCCTTGCGGTTTTGGTACACCATCGTTATTCCCGGCGGATGTATCATCCTTTTTGTTCTGGCCTGGAATTTAATCGGCGACGCCCTGCGCGACGCCTTCGATCCCAAACTCAGACGAAGATGATTCGAATGCGGATTTTGGGATGTTTGATTTAATTAAGGAGGTTCGATGGATCGACCCTTTGTTGCGGAGAATGCGAAAGCGCGCGAAAGATTGGGTGCGCTTGTCGCAGGTATAACAGACGAAGAGCTAAGTCTCCCTGTGGGAGACGATTGGACGATTGCGGTCGCCCTTGCGCATCTGGCGTTTTGGGATCAGCGGTCGCTGGTTTTGATGCGGAAATGGAAGCAGAGCGGGGTTGAGCTATCACCGCTAGACATTGATGTCACCAATGATTCACTCCTCCCCATTTGGCGGGCCATACCGCCACGGGCTGCTGCCGATCTCGCGGTTTCATCCGCTGAAGCAATCGATCGCGAACTGCAAGAGGCTTCTTCGGATTTGATTGATGCAATTGAAAGCCTCGGAGAAAAGTTTAGACTGTATCGCTCCATGCATCGCAAGCTTCATCTCGATGAGATAGAGCAGGCTCTAAAGAAAAGTGGTACATCATGAGAAGATAATACGATTGCGGAATGCGGATTTTGGATTCTTTGATTTAATTTTTTTTGACAGGATCTACAGGAGTTTCAGGATTATTTTATTTTTCATCACTTTCCAGAAGAAAGTGATGAAACCCGATCCCGCCTTGAGGCGGGAAAAAACAAATTACTAACTTTATAAGGAAGAACTTTTTCTTAGGTTTTAAATTTTGCCGTTGATTGTAATTTTTTATTCGCCGGAGGCGATTGAAGTTTTTTGGCTTTCATCCGGAAAGCCAAAAAAATATCCAGTAAATCCAGTTAATCCTGTCTAAAGAAAACAATAAAAATGACCAAATTGCTCGAAACAGTCGACCTGGTGACCAACTTCTACACTTACGAAGGGGTCGTCAAGGCGTTGGACAAGGTAAGCCTCAACATCGATCACGGCATTACATTTGGGCTCGTGGGTGAATCCGGCTGTGGCAAAAGCGTCAGCGTTCGCTCAATGATGCGAATCATACAGGAACCGGGAAAAATTGAAGGCGGCCAGATCCTCTTTTATCCGACCGGCGCCGGCGATTCGGAAGCCATGGATCTGCTGCAGCAAACTGAATCTTACATGCGGGCTTTACGGGGTGACAGTATCTCAATGATTTTCCAGGAGCCCAACGCGGCCTTGAATCCAATCATGAGTATCGGTGACCAGGTTTCGGAAAGCTTCCTGTTTCATCGTAAAGCGGAGATGTGTAAAAAAATCAATGCGGATTTGAACGCCGGCGACTGCCGCACGTTTTATGCGCTTAAAAAAGTTTTGCAGGCCCTTTACCGGACCGGCGAAAAAAAGCCGGACGCCTGGATTCTGAAAGTGATCAGCCGGATTCCGATTCTTAAAAGATGGGACCAAAGATTGCGCCAAGAGGCGCTGCGGCGTTCGATCGAAATTATCGAGAAACTGGGTATCGCCAATGCCGCTGAGATTGTGCGGCGTTATCCGCATAATCTATCCGGCGGTATGAAACAACGCATTGTGATTGCCATTGCCCTGGCCTGCAATCCCATTCTCTTGATTGCCGATGAGGCCACCTCGAATCTGGACGTCACCATTCAGGCCCAAATTCTTGAGCTTTTAAAGGAGCTTAAGCAAAAAGAAATATCTTCGGTGCTGCTGATTACGCATGATCTGGGTATTGTTGCCGAAACCTGTGATCGGGTCGGTGTTATGTACGCCGGAAATCTTTGTGAGGTGGCCGACATCAAAGATTTATTTCGTTCGCCCAGACATCCATATACCCGGGCTTTACTTAATTCCGTACCGAGGCTTTCCCAGGAAGGAGAGCTTCAGAGTATCGAGGGCAGTGTGCCCAATCTGGTGACACCGCCTTCCGGCTGCCGTTTTCATCCGCGTTGCCCGCATGCCATGGAGCAATGCAAGCGGGTGTTTCCCAAGATGCTTGAAGTGGCCAAAAACCATCAGGTTGCCTGCTACTGGGCCACCTCGAAAAAGTGACTCACCGCGGAGACGCAGAGATCGCAGAGGGTTTATTTTTTAATTTGCCGGGAGATGCCGGCAAATCAAAACCATCTGAAACTCCGCTTCAAATAGTTGGTGTTTTCAGTAGATTGTTAGATCAAAGCAACGGATTTGATCAGTTTAAATTAATATTTAACCCTGCCCGCAGGGCTGAGGGTTTTCATTTGCCGGCGTCTCAGCGGCAAATGAAAGAAAATTTCTCAGCGTACTCTGCGCCTCGAGCGAAGCGGGCGGTGAATAATACAAAATGCAAAAGATACTGGAAATAAAAGGCCTTAAAAAGTACTACCCCATCCTGGGTGGTGTATTGCAGCGCAAAGTCGCTGATGTCAAAGCCCTGGACGGTATCGACCTGGATATCTTTCGCGGCGAGTGCCTGGGGTTGGTGGGTGAATCCGGATGCGGTAAAACAACCACCGGAAAAGCCATCATTCGCCTGCACCCTCCCACAGACGGCCACATCCATTATTACGCCCCGAAAAAGGGACCGGATCAATCCGCAGATATTGGGGCGTTAAAGAAAAGTGTCATTAAAAAATTGGGAATTCGCGGCAAGCTCCAGATGGTCTTTCAGGATCCGTCCACTTCATTAAATCCGCGCATGCTGATCAAAAATAT
>JASFGM010000146.1:0-6844 GCA_050123755.1 Desulfobacterales bacterium | reverse complement strand
CATCAATTCGCCTGCTAAATGATGAGGACCGCTATAAAGAGATCGCTAGAATGTTGGGCGGTGAGAAAATTACGCAAGCAACCCTGGAGCACGCACGCGAGATGCTTAAGCGATAGGGTTGTGTCCCGCAACTAATTTATATAACATGGTTTTTTTAGGTGTCAGGTGTCGGGGGTCAGGTGTGTTAGTCAATCGGCTCAAAGCTGAAGGCTCAAGGCTGAAAGGCAGGGAAGCCAGGAGGCTTGAAGTTTTAGAGCCATCGAGCTTTCCAGCTTCCCGGCCTTATAGCTTCCTTGCCCATCAACCTTTGAGCCTTCAGCTTTGAACTTTGAGCTATTTGGTTGACACCTGAAACCATAATAATTAGTTGAGAAGAGACATGACTCTGAACGGCAAAAATAGGAGAGATGCAATGCTTAAAACCCTAATGACATTGGCCGTGATCACATGTGTTTTGATATCGCCGGCGGCAAGCGATAATCTAGTCCCTGCAAAACGGGCCGATATCGAAAAATTGATGCGCATTACCGGGCCACCGGATGTAACAAAACAAATTTCGAACTTTTTTATCCGCCAGATGAGCCAGGCGATCAAAGCATCGCGCCCTGATTTGCCGGCGAAAACCTATCGAATCTTGAGTGAGGAAATAAACAACGTGATTGCGGAACAAATGACGACTAAAGGCGGCTTTCTCGATATGGTTATACCCATTTATGCCAAGCACTTTAGCCATAAAGATATTCGAGGGCTGCTTGAATTCTACCAGACCGATTTAGGGAAAAAAACCATTAAAATCTGGCCGCTTATTCTTCAGGAAAGTATGACCCTGGCACAGGACTGGTCGAAATCACTCGGCCCCCAAATTAAAAAAAATGTAAACAAACGTTTCAAAAAAGAGGGCATCGATCTTTCCGTCTAACGTTCACCTAAAAGGAGTTAAGTTGTGCAAAGCATGTATCAAAAGGCTTTCTTTTGGATTTGTTTGCTCATTTTAAGCATTGCCTGGAATCCACCGGTATCCGGCACATCCGGCGCCGCATTTGATGAAAAATCAAAAGAAACCATAATAAACGGCGTATTAAAAAAAAATCTGCTGATTATGCCCCAGCTGAACAAATTAAATTTTGGATTTGGACGGCAAAAGGGCATCGAATATCTCTATCGAAAAACCATCAGCAAACTATTTTTCCAGGACAAAAAATTAGAAGCCCGCGTCATCGATGTCATCATTGAAAGCCCGGATATCACCCTTGAGCTTTCCCATCCCATATTCGGCACGGGAACCATTAAATTTTTCTTTAGCCAGGAGCTCCTCGAACAAACCACCGTTGAAAGCATACAGAATATTCTATTAGAGACGCTTGGCGACGAAAATCATCAATATGTTTTTGGCGACCCCCAGAGTAAACTCTACTATTTATGGTCCTGCAATCATTTATCGGATCCGAGCCTGTCGGCTCGCATGCGACTTGAAGACGCCGAAGCGCAGGGGTATCGTGCCAGCGGATTCTGTTTTACAAAAATGCTGTACATCCCTAATTTCTCTGTGGAAGTGGCCCTCGAAAGAAAGTGGACCCTGCGACTGCGAAATTATGAGCCCATTGAGAAAAGTTCAAAAAAACAGGCGCTTCTGAATGAGGTGGGCAAAAAGGTGTTACAAAACTGGCCCATTAAGCAGATCGGCTACAATTACGCTTTTCATTTATCAGGGAGCCGCCGAATTGACGCATTTGCCATACCGACCGGGAAAATCATTATCACCAGCGCGCTTTTTGACTCACTGGCCAACCCGGATGAGCTTGAAGCACTTCTGGTTTACGCAATCGCCCATGTGGAACGACGACACAGTTTAAAGGAGTATTACGCATGTCTGGAAGATGAAGCGTATGCGGATACGATGAAAAAACTGGCTGCGGCTGCAGGCTCTCTGGCCGGACCCGCCAGCGGGGTAATTTCAGGCGCATTAACTGCAACCCTTCCGGAGACATCGTGCAACCCGAAGTCGCTCGGCGGATATCAAAATGAGTATGTTCGGGAAGCCGACTCCATGACCGCTTTTTATTTTGACACCCATGGAAAGGACAAGGGGGCGATCGTATCGTTACTCAAAAAATTGCAATTCAGCGATCTGGCCGAAAAACTGCATCCGGATCTAGACTTAAAACCTGCGGCTGAAGCTTCTTATAATGATCGTATCAAACGGGTGGAAAATACCCGGTTTGTGTACTTCAAAAAAGGCAGCAATTTTATATTGAAACGAGCGGATAAGCCACCGGTTCAGCTGGATTTAATTTACCAGCGATCCTATAAAAAAGAGAATAAATTGCTTGTCTATGTCGATGAAAAAAACCTGTTGCCGTTAAACCGGGACGCCGGCGCTGAAATGATCACAGGACTTTCTGTTAAAGATAAAGACGGAAAGCATCGCTTTGAACTCAACGACCAATCTTTAACCGAAGATGCATGGGGCGCATACTTAACCTTTGAATCTTCGGCCCCCCAAACGCAAAAATTTTTGCAGGATATTGAAAAAGTTGTCCTGTCGGTAACGCCGGCCAAGGCGCCACGCGATAGAGAATCCATCGCCCCAGAGGATAAATTAATCAAACATTCAAGGGGGTTATTAAATGATCAGACCGCAAGGGATTACACCTTTGTTCCCGGAACGATCGACTGGTAAACACAACCATCGGCATTCGCTCGCACTTATCAGAAACCGGCCCAGTCTTGAACCTATCTCAAAAAGCGGTAAAGTTTACTGAATAAAGGCCGATAAAAAAGGGTGATAGTATGTTAACACATACTGTCACCCAATGCTCAGAGGGTGATTCGTGGTGAATCACCCTCATTCATTGGGTCTTGTCCGCGCTTACCTTTGTTTGTGTCTCTTCCTTATGTCTCTTATCTAGATTAAAGCAACCGTTAAACCACTACATATGGTGTCATATAGGAAAACCTTTACCCAGTCATTATGGAAATTTTTCCATAAATCAGACACATATATCCGCTCACTTTAATTGAAAATATCTCACAACTATTTGTATTTATTCTATAAATTATCCAAAGCCCAATTCGGCACGCTTTGTGCTAAAAAACTAGGACGATTGACTTACACCAACAAGAAACCCAATTTCGGAGAATCTTGTTTATGGAAGAAACGCTTATTTCTTTACTTATGGCTTTGGTAAGTGCCCTAATTATTGTCATTTCTTTTGAAATCTACATCGGATTATAAAGGCCATCTTGAAGCGATCATGGCCTGGCCGTTTTAGGAAGGAATCGTTTCGGCGGTGGCTAATTTAAGGGGGGTGTTTGGGAAGCTTTGCAAAGGATCGGCAACGGTGATGGATGGGTTGAGTCTAAACCCGCATAGTCATAACCGACAGCGAAAGGTGCCAAATGCAATCGAATCCTGAAAATAGGGAGACACCACGGTTTGCACATGAAGCCACGGTCATGATTGAGAATTATCCGTCAGGCAAGTACCATGAAGGTCGCATGCACAATTACAGCCGCGCCGGGATGTATTTTGAATCAGACTTCAAGCCCACAGTGGGTACCGACCTTTTTATTGGTATTGAAGACTCCCCTTATTCTTCCGGCCACGACGTTCGTCGGGCAAGGGTCATGTGGTGCGAAAAATTGCCCGACAAAGCCTCATTCTTTTATTATGGTGTCGGCGTAAAATATTACTAGAGCCAAATTGAGCGATAACGCTCAATTTGGCTTTATCTTCGAATAGACTGCGCCAAATCGTTTATCCGTTCCCGGATGTGGATTAAATATCGGGCCACTTTTCCGCGGTGGTCGGCGGTAACGGAATCATGATCCCCTCTCAAAACAATCACTGGATCAAAAGTACTGATCTGCTCCATTTCACGGAAGGCGATCCGGATGTTTTCTTCGCCGCCCTTTTCTTTTACCTCCGGGTAAAGCTGAACAAAGGTTTGAAGAAAATCTCGCAGAACCAGGATAACGCCCTGGGTGTAGTAAATACGGTCATCCAGTTCCGTGTACGGCACCTCGTCGTTGGGCTGCACCAAAAGCCCCAGCGGTTGATCGAGAAATTGGTTACCGATAATAAAGGTGATCATATTGTACATATCATCTGAGCGCATGTTATAAATCGCTTTCCCGCCGGCCAGTGCATCCTCATATTTACGCAGCAATGCAATTCCCTTTCGATACTCACTTTCGCTGGAAGGAAACCACCAGCTGCCCTCGCTAAAGGCAAAATGTCTTTCACGCGCTTCTTTTAAAAGTTTATTTTCAGCATCGACCTTGCCATATTTCGCCAGATTGGTTGAAAAAAAATTGATCAGCATTCGGGTTGCGAAAATGACGCCCCGCTGTCTGTTGGCCCGATTATCAAGCCACCGGGTGGGAGAAATCACCAGATCATTAACCGACCAGCCGAATGACGATCCCAGCTCCTCCTCCAGCCGGTTGCCGATGGCTGCACAAAGGGCGATTCCCTTTTTGGCATCTGCTGAATTCGGTTTGGTTTGGTCTAATATGGAATGCATATTTGAATCGGACCAATGAAATTTGGTCGGATCAATAAACGTATAGCCTTTGTATATGCTCCAGTAAATACCAACGGTCAGCGGCCAGATTAAAATAAAGGCAAGTAAAATAATCACGCTCCACTTGCCGAAAGTCGTCATCTTGGGGATCAAAGATTTTTGCATAAACGGTCCTTTGTCTGATGAATCAAAAAATTCAAATCATTTTTTTAACAGTATTCCTGCACAAAAAAAGAGGCCCTCATAACATTGTAAAAAAGATCGGGGGGTCTTAGCGTTTTTTAAAAATTAAGTGCTTGCTTGCCTGCTGTCAACAAATTCTAAACGCTTATAGAGTTGTTTGCATAATTTCATGCGTTGAACTGAAGTTTACAGTCGCATTTGCCTCTTGACACCATTTACGAAAATGTTATTTTAAAAGCATTCTGAGAGGGAAGATATGCTAAAACGACTATATTTACTGATGGTCATATCGTATTTGCTAGTGACAACCGGATGTATCGCCATCGTTGTTGGCGCCGGTGCCGGCGCAGGCGCTTTTGCCTATTTTGAGGGCCAACTGAGTCGAACCTACGAGGCGAAGTACGAAACGACCTATCAGGTGTGCAAGCGTATTTTGAAGGATCTGAAACAACCCATCCTCGAAGAGAAAACAGACGGGACTGAAACAACGATCAAATCTGAGCGCACCGATGGGACACCCATGAGGATAAAAATCGCCATAATCGATCCCGACTGGACCGAAGTTTCGGTAAGGACAGGTATTGCAGGGGTCTGGAAAAAGGAAATCTCCGAGCAGTTTCATGAGTTTGTCGCCGAAAGACTCACAAAGTAGCGCCGCTCCCTCAATTGATTTAAAAATCAATTAATGCCGAATTGAGCATTTTAGCTCGATTCGGCTTTGCGGGCGAAAGGCACTTCCAGATTTAACTCATCAATATGTTCCTGCTCCAATCGGTTGATCTCTTCGATATGGGCCTTCATGATTTGATCAAGCCGTTGATCAAAAAATCGGTGCAGGCTGTAATTGCCGATAGCGCTAAAACCTCGTCGAATTTTATGATACCCGCCCATACCCGGATCAAACCGCTTGATGCCGTTGGTAATGGCCCATTCAATGGGGCTATAATAGCACGCATTAAAATGAAGGTTATTTATTTCTTTCGAACATCCCCAATACCGTCCGAACAATTGATCCCCCTTTGTGACCAAAAGAGACAGGCCCTGGGGTGAATCGGAATTTCCTTTTTCAAAGGCGGCCACAAATACCAGACGGTGACGATAGCTCTCTGCCAAACCCCCAAAAAAACTATTCTTAAGGTATTTGCAACTCCAGGGGCCGAACTTATCATTGGTGCGTTCGTAAAAAAGATAAATTTCTGAAAAAAAAGTCGGTGGGATTTCATCTCCTTGAAAGATCTTTATGGTAACGCCTTGCTTTGCCAGCGAGCTGCGCTCCCGTTTAATATTATGTCGCTGATTGGAATTAAATGCCGCCAAGTAATCATCAAAAGATTGATAGCCTAAATTTCGCCAAACAAAACTTTGATGCAACCAGCCGATGAACCCATAGTTGATTAACTGGTGACGCCAGTGCGGATCGACAAAAAGAAAGTTGCAGCTGCAAATCCGGTAACGGCGACAGAATTGCTCAATTTCATTAACCATCAGTCCGGTTAATCGTTCCCCATCGTGTCCGGATGCAATTAAGAAGCGATATCCGACCATAGGGGTAAACGGGCTCATGCCGACAAGTTTGGGATAGTAAGGAATTTTGAACCGATTTGCCACCTCTGCCCAGGCGTGATCAAACACGAATTCACCTGCACTGTGTCCCTTGATGTACAAAGGGGCCGCCGCAATCAATTGATTATGCGACCAAACCGTCAAATGGCGGGGCAGCCATCCGGTCCGGTCGGTGATGCTTTCGGAGACCTCCATTTGGCGAAGCCAGGCCCATTCCAAAAAAGGTGTGGGTAAAGGCCCCGCAAGCGCATCCCATTGAGCCCGGTCTACTTCAGCAAGGCTTTTTAACCATACAACATTATATGATGAATTGCCCGATGGGTTCATGCTGAAACTCGATTTATAGTTGTATAAACTCTTCTCAATTTAAGATCAAACATCTTGCATGTCACCTTTTTTCTTCAAAGCGCCATTTTTTTCCAATCTCGGCTTCAAGCTTATTATTACAGGCCATTGTCGCGCAACCTCCCTAAACCTAAACACAATATTCCCCGGTGCGCCTTGACAATCTTGCCAAGATAAGCATATTATGGCGTTAGAAACAGTGCCACAAAAGGAAAACCAATGCCACT
>JASFGM010000145.1:0-6845 GCA_050123755.1 Desulfobacterales bacterium | reverse complement strand
CCGCACGATCTTCGGCCTCGATTTCCAGGCCGTCGAGCTGAACGGCCATTCCAATTTTGTCTTCAAACAGCGGCGCACTGATCGTTGCCGCTCCATGGGCGGCCGCCGAATTGGTGACCTCCAGGTCTGAGCTGACCACCAGCGCCTTTTCTCTTTCCTTGATTGCCATCCGCTTGATCAGATCATCAGCGGATTCTCCCCGGCGGGAAAACCGGATGGCAATACCCTTTTGTTGGTCGCGTTGCTGTGAAAAAGCCGGGCTATGGTGGCCGTCAAAGACCACCGTAATGCGATGCGGTTTTATTTTCCGGTAGGCCGCCAACATGTCCACCAGGGCATCTCTGCCCAGCATGATATCCTGTTGATCCAGCCTGCTCAGGGTTGTTGATTGGCGGATAAGATTATATCCATCTATGATGATATGAATGGACATCCTTAGAGTCAATGCTCATTAAATTTGCTGACTTAATGCTTGTCAGGCGCTTGTATGGCTGTGTAAAATCATGTTGAAGCTGAAAGCTCAAAGCAATTGGCCAAGTCGTTTTTCCTTTCAGCCTTGCGCCTTGCGCTTTCAGCATTTTTTCTTTGGGCATTATAGATCACTCAGTAACAGCACCCGGAGCGCTTAGACGCATATTTGAGATGAATTCTAGAATTTGGTTTGCTGCAGACGTTGAATCAGGCGGTCCAAATCATCGTTGCTGTAAAATTCGATTTCAACCTTACCCCTTTGGCCGCGCCTTTTAATCATGATTTTGGTGCCGAAATGCCGTGAGAGATCTTCAGCCAGACCCGTCAGGTAGCGGTCCTCAGAGCTTTTTCTTGGCGCTTTTGGTTCTTTCTTCTCGTCTTTCAAGGACCGAATAAGGTTTTCGGTTTCTCTGACCGAAAGTCCCTTTTTTACCACAGCCCGCCATGCCGCTAATTGCCGGGCGGAATTTTCGATACCCAGCAGCGCTCTGGCATGGCCCATTGTCAGCGATGCGTCCAGTATGCTGGCTTTGATTTGTTCGGGCAGCTGACGGAGTCTTAAAAAATTGGCTATCGCTGAGCGGCTTTTCCCGACCCGGGTTGCCGCCTGATCCTGGGTAAGATCAAATTCGGTGATTAAGCGGTGGTAGGCTTCAGATTCTTCGATGGGGTTAAAATTGGCGCGTTGAATGTTTTCGACAATCGACAGCTCCAGTAATTTGGAATCGCCGATGCGCTTGATAATGACCGGTACCTGGGTCAGTCCGGCTTTTTTAGCAGCACGCAGACGCCTTTCACCGGCAATCAACTCGTAAGCGTCATCTTCTTCGCGGACTAAGAGCGGCTGCAGAATGCCCTGTTCTTTAATCGATTGGCTAAGCTCATCCAGTTCATCTTCGGGATACTGAAGGCGCGGCTGGAATCGGTTGGGTCGAATAAGCGCTATATCGCAATAGAAAAAATCCCGGGGGCGCTCATCGGCTTCTTCAATTTCGGGAATGAGCGCACCCAAACCTCTTCCCAGAGCCACTTTTTTGCGTCTGACGGGTCTGCTTTCAGGCGTTTCTGAGGTTTTTCGCTTCGGCATGTATTACTCCGGCAATTTTCAATTTCTACTATTAACCAATAACAAATAACCAATACCCCCGATTGGTTTTCAGTCAATCGGACTGTTAATTTCTTAATATTTCTTTGGCCAGTTCAAAATAGCTTTGGGCACCCGCGGAGGCGGCATCATAGAGCAGTATGGGTTTACCAAAGCTTGGCGCCTCGCTTAAGCGGACATTTCTTGGCACCATGGTTTTAAAGACCAGATCCTTGAAATATTTCTCAGCTTCTTCAGCAACCTGATAGGCGAGGTTGGTGCGCTTATCAAACATCGTCAGCAAAATTCCGGCGATGGTTAATTCCGGATTCAGATTTCGCTTAATGCGTTTTACCGTGTTGAGAAGTTGTCCCAGTCCTTCTAAGGCATAGTACTCAGCTTGCAGCGGTATCAACAACGAATCGGCAGCGGTGAGGGCATTTATCGTAAGCAGACTCAAAGAAGGCGGGCAATCCAGAAAGATATAGTCAAAAGCGTTGTCCAGGCCGGAAACGAGGTTTTTTAGCGCCTTTTCGCGATCGGGGTCGGATATCATCTCCACTTCAAACCCGATCAATTCGACACCGGAAGGAATCACCTTCAGGCAGGATATTTCGCTATCTACAATCAGGTTTGTAGCGCCGGCGCGGCCTAACATACCGTGATAAAGTGTTTTTTCTATTTTGGACCTATCGATGCCAAGTCCCGAGGTCGCATTCGCCTGGGGGTCGCAATCGACTAACAGTGTTCTTTTTTCGGAAGCCGCTAAAGCGGCCGACAGGTTTATTGCCGTAGTCGTCTTTCCGACGCCACCTTTCTGGTTGGCTATACAGATGATCCGTGCCATAGCTCCGGAAAGCTAACATAAAATATAGTGTTTGAAAAGAACTTTAAAATATGGCATCTTTATAGGCTACAAAGATACTGGAAATTGGATTCAATGCCACGGTTGCATGTTTTTGCGACCTGGATCCATGCGTGCTAATACTTAAAGCCGATATATACCGGAGTTTCCATGCGTGTGTTTCGAAAATTGATAGGTGTTTGGCTGACCGCTATTTTGGTGATGGGCCATTTGACGCCCCAGGCGGTTTTGGGCCTGACGGTCAGTGAAGAAGAAAAGATGGCCCGGTCTTTTCTTAATGTCATCTATAAGCATTATGAGATTATCGAAGATCCCGTTATTGTAAATTATGTTAACAAAGTCGGGAACCGAATTGTTGCGGGTCTGGCGGAACCTTTATTTCACTATCGGTTTTTCGTGATCAATACACATACGTATAATGCTTTTGCGATTCCGGCCGGTTATATTTTTATCAATAGCGGTTTGATGATGGCCATGGACAATGAAGAGCAGCTGGCCGGAATTTTAGGGCATGAAATTGCGCATGTCAATGCGCGCCATATTTCCCAGCGAATTGAAAGGTCAAAAAAAATCGGGTGGGCCAGCATGGCAGGTATGGCGGCCGGTGTACTGATGGGATTGGCCGGTGCGGGCGGAGACGCAGCCCAGGCCATGACCCAAGGTTCGGCGGCCGCTGCTAAAACTGCTGAACTTTCTTATACCCGCGAAAACGAGATGCAAGCCGACCAGCTGGGGCTGATTTATTTGGCTGACGCCGGATATGGCGGCGAGGGGCTGCTTACAATTTTAAAAGCGATGCGCGCTAAGCAGTGGTATGACGCCAAGCAGGTCCCGACCTATTTGATGACCCACCCGGCGATCGATGATCGCATTGCTTATATCGATGGGCAGCTCGCTTCTGCGTCCACCCCCCCTAAACCGCAGCCCAAAAAATCTTCCGACGAATTTGAAAGAGTTCTCACCCATCTGATGACCCAGTATGGTGATGAGAATCTGGTATTAAAAGAAACTGAAGCTGCCGTAAAGGATGATCCGGCAGATCTGTTGGCCCGTCACCGCTACGGCCTCATTTTAGCCCGGGTGGGCCGGCGTGAGGAAGGCATTGATCAGCTCAGAATCGTATTGGAAAAAAGAGCGTTTGATCCTTACATATTAAGGGATATTGGTCGGATTTATTTCTTAGATGGGAAATATCAGCAGGCGCTCAAAATGTTAAAAACGGCCCGCAATAGGATTCCGGATGATGCGGAATGCGGCCTTTTCCTCGGGGAGCTGCAACTGGAGCTTGGCGCATATGATGACGCCTCGGCTATTTTTTTAGATATTGTTAAAAAAAATCCCACCTACACGCAAGTTTACTACTTTTTGGGTCAAAGCCTGGGTAAACAGGGCGATTTAGCAGACGCCCATTATTATCTTGCTGTCTTTCACAGTCGCAAAAGAGACTATAAGACGGCTGTGATTCAGCTACGGCGTGCCTTGAAACATGCCAAAGATCCTGAAAAGAAAGCCAAAATTGAAAAGTCGCTGAAAAAGCTCGAGGGCTCACTGTCCAAGGATAAGAAAAAATCATAGGGAGGGATTTTAACTGCGGTCAAAATGAGAAAACTGCATCGAAAAAGTTCCGCGACCCTGGCTTGCAGACCGCAGGGTTGTCGAATAGCCGAACATTTGTGACAGCGGCACGGTTGCCCTGATAACCTGGGCCCCGCCCTTGTGTTCTATGGATTCGATTTTTCCACCTCTGGAATTTAAATCACCGATGACATCTCCGATAAAAGACTCCGGGACAAAAATCTCCACCGTCATGATCGGCTCGAGCAAAAACGGATCTCCCTTAGACAGCGCCTCTTTGCATGCCATTGATGCACTAACGGTATAAGCCAGTTCGGTTCCCAGCGACTCTTTGTAAGCTGCAGCGCTAAGCCTGGCTTCGACGTCAACCACCGGATATCCCATCAGGGCTCCGCTTTCCAAAGACTCCATTACCCCTTTTTCAACGGCAGCGATAAACACCTGCGGCAGGATGTCGTCTGAAATTTCGCTTGTGAATTTTTTCCCGTCCCCCCGGGGCAATGGCGTAAGGCTTAAAGAAACCTCACCGAAATGACGCTGGCCGGTGATCTCTTTATCAAATGTGGCGGAGGCCTTTGATATTTTTTCAATGGTTTCCCTGTAAACGACCTGGGGTTTCCCAACATTCACTTTGGTTTTAAATTCGCGTTGCATGCGGCTGATAATGATTTCCAGGTGCAGTTCTCCCATCCCCGATAGGATTGTCTGTCCGGTATCTTCATCCTTTCGGACGGTAAGGGTGGGGTCTTCGGCCATAAATTTTGTCAGGACCTCATCCATTTTTTCCTGATCCGCATGGGTTTTGGGCTCGACAGCGATGGATATGACCGGTTCATAAAACTCAATCTTTTCCAGCAAAACCGGATGCTCACGGGCACATAAGGTTTCGCCGGTTGAAGACCCTTTTAAGCCCACCACACCCACAATGCTTCCCGCACCTGCCCGGTCCACACGCTCCCGTCGGTTGGCATGCATATGTAACAAGCGCGCAATCTTTTCCTTTTCATTGCGGGCCGGATTAAACACCTCTCCGCCGACTTTTAACTGCCCGCTGTAAATCCTGACAAACGATAATTTGCGGCCTTCCATCATTGCGACTTTAAAGATCAGCGCCGCCAGTGGCTGGGTGTCTTTGGGCATGCATTCAATGATCTCGCCGGATTCAGGATGCTCGCCTTTAATGGGAGGGACGTCAATGGGGCTTGGCAAAAATTGCACAATGGCATCGAGCAGCGGCTGGATGCCTTTATTCTTTAAGGCCGCGCCACACAGGACCGGGACGAGCTTCAGATCGATGGTGGCTTTGCGTATGGCGACCAGCAGTTTGCCCGTATCGATCGGTGTTTCCGCCAGATAGGCCTCCATGAGATCATCGTCATACTCGGCGACGGTTTCAATCAGTTTCTCGCGGTATTCCTCGGCGGTGGCGATAAACTCCGATGCAATTTCCCGGATTTCGTACTCGGCCCCCAGGGTCTCATCATCCCAGATGATCTGTTTCCATTGGATCAGATCGATGATGGTTTGGAAGTCATCCTCCATACCGCTGGGAATCTGAAGTATAAGCGGTTGGGCTTTGAGACGTTCCTCCATCATCTCAATGGTGCCAAAAAAATCTGCCCCGACGCGATCCAATTTGTTGATAAAAGCGATTTTGGGAACCTTGTATTTGTCCGCCTGATGCCACACCGTTTCAGACTGAGGTTCGACACCTTCCACGGCGCTAAAAACGCCGATCGCACCATCCAACACCCGCAAGGAGCGCTCAACCTCAATGGTAAAATCCACATGCCCGGGGGTATCAATAATGTGGATTTCCGTATTTTTCCATTGGCAAGTCGTGACCGCAGATGTAATCGTAATGCCCCGCTCCTGTTCGTCGACCATCCAATCCATCACGGCCTCGCCATCATGGACTTCACCGATTCTATGGGAACGGCCGGTGTAATAAAGGATCCGCTCTGTTACCGTCGTCTTACCGGCATCAATATGCGCAATAATGCCGATGTTTCTTACATTTCCGATTTTTATATTTGCACTCATCGTATCAACAGCATGTTCGCTTTTACCGGAACCTGCAAATCAATATGGCCCGCCAGGGTCGCTGATTCATCCCCGTTGATTAGAATTTTAACCGCTTCAACTTCCGGTACATTTAATACGACCGAATTTACAATTGAATACACGCTGAACAGTTCTGATTTTATACCGCCAGGGTGTTTGTCTGCAATATTAGACGTCAAATCCACATAACAGATACCTTCCTGGGTGACGTAAATTGCCCGAACTCTGGTTTCTGCCGGAATGGTGCGGATCAACCCCTTTTGTGGGCCTTTTATCAGGGCTTCAACAATACTTCGGGCAAAGAAGGCCGGATTTTCAGGGTGCTTCAATACGCGCTCTTCGGCGATTAAAAATTGCCCTTCCTTGTCTAAAAAATACAAATGCGCCAGCGTTGTTTGCGATGGCTTCAGATTCACCGAGCGAGGAGACGCCCCGGATTCTTCCCGATCGGGCGAGTCGACCGATCGGATGACAATGATCCCAAGCGCCACTGCACCCCCGATCAATGCCAGAATCGAAAAAAATATATATCGTTTTACGGTCATGATGCCGGTGTCAGAAATTTACTTCTAGCGTTTAGACCATAGCAACCGGTTGAAATTAGAACCGTTTTTTATGCCAATCACCTGATGATGTCAAGCAAAAGGGTCGCTATCCATATTAGCATGCCGCTTGCGGCTGGGTCAAAATGGTAATGGCGCTTATTTTTCGGTTTGACTTGCTAGGAACGAGAATGTTATGAAAAGCGATTTTACAACTCATAAAAAAAAGGTTAGTCATCGACTA
>JASFGM010000144.1:0-6858 GCA_050123755.1 Desulfobacterales bacterium | reverse complement strand
CGGTCATCTTTAGATAGATTTGTTTACCAGATGGTTGTCCCTTACCTGTCAATTTATACTGTTGCGTTAGGCGCTACTGCCACTCAACTCGGCTTAGTCAATAGCCTTGGAATGGGGATCGCCGGCTTATTGAGTTTACTGAGCGGGTGGCTCATCGATAGGATCGGTATTAAAAAGATTTACCTGACCGGCATTACGATGCTTGCTATTTCATATCTAACTTACGGTCTGGCCACAAACTGGGCAATCATCATCGTTGCAATGATGGCATATTGGCTCGGATTTACAACCTCCGTTCATAGTTGTGCCACCGTTTGTGCAAATTCACTAGCAAATCAGGATCGAGCCACCGGCATGAGTCTCTGTGAGACTTTTGCTGCGGGATTTTTGGGAATGGCAGGCCCCATGCTGGGAGCCCTGATGGTTACGGAATTTGGTGGCGTAAATGTCAGGGGTATAAGACCCTTATTCTTTATCGCTTTGGCGGGCACAGTTGTCACATTTCTGCTGATTTACACTCAACTATCTGACCGCAGATGGACAAGCCAAAGCGTGGCGAGGGCTAGCCTATTCAAAGATTTTTCTCAGGTATTCAAGCAAGGGCGAAACCTAAAGCGCTGGCTCGTTATCTCCTCCGTAACATTTCTGCCGCTGGGTATGGTTCTTCCATTCTGCCAGGTTTTCGCACATGAGGTCAAGGGAGCTGATCAATACGTCCTGGGATACATGGTTACCGGTTTTGCCTTAACGCCCCTGGTGTTCGGAATACCTTTTGGCAGGCTGGCGGACAGGATCGGGCGCAAAAAAGTGCTATATTTAATCGCGCCTCTTTTTTGGGCTTCGAACTTGACGCTGATTTGGGCGCCAGGTCCCGGGTTCCTGATAGCGGCTGGCATCTTGCAAGGCTTTTATTTTATAAGCGGCACCGTTGCAGGGGCGATGACATTTGAACTGGTCCCGGCAGAGCAAATGGGCAGGTGGCTGGGCATCATTCGATTTTTTAGGCTTTTACTTTCTGCGGGGTCCGCATACGCCGCGGGGGTTATCTGGGACAACCTGGGTCCACAATACGTATTTCTAACCGTTATTGGACTCGATCTTTTCATTAGGATACCGTTGCTGATGGGAATGCCCGAGACGTTAGATTTACGAAAGGGATAAGAAGTCCCTTTTCGAATATGGGGTCAGGGCTTGATTTGTGATTATAGGTTGACATGGGTCCTTCGGTTTTGATACCAAAAACGCATGGCACGTCCCTGGCGAATTGAATATGAAGGTGCACTTTATCACGTTTTTTCTCGCGGCAATAAACAGCAAGATATTTTTGTGACCGATGATGACCGATTTCTATTTTTAGACACAATCGGTCAGATGTCAGAGCGATTTGATAACGATATTTTTGCATACGTTCTAATGGACAACCATTATCATTTGCTGCTTCGCACACCAAAAGCAAATTTATCCAGAAGCATGCAATGGTTGGGCACCACCTATACGCGCCGCTTTAATCTAGACCATTTTCAAAGTGGGCATTTATTTCAAGGCCGCTATAAAAGCATCCTGGTTGAAAATGATGCTTACCTGATGCAGCTTTCCTATTACATCCATAATAATCCGTTGCGCGCCGGTATTGTCAAGCGGCTTATTGATTACCGCTGGAGCAGCTATCCTGCATATGCTTATAATCGCCGCCATCCCGACTGGTTAGACAAAGATCTGATACTGTCTCAAATTCATGGAGAAAACAAACATCGACAATACCGTGAAAATTCACAAAAGTATTCAGATGAACACAGCCGCCTATGGGAAGATATTCGCCATGGATTCATTTATGGATCTGAAAAGTTTGTGAAAAGAATCAAAGACCGCTATATGGTCAGCGAGCCGGATGCTGCCATTCCTCAACAAAAGAGCATTATAAAAGGTACGGATCCGGTGCAGTTGTTAAAAAAAGCATCCAAAGTATTGCGATGTGATCTGGAAAGGATCAAAAATTCCCCAAGGGTTAGCGAATCCGACAAGTTAAATCGTGATATTCTGCTTTACTGGTTATGGCAAGAAGGCCAGTATACAAATTTACAGATTGGAGATTTATTTGGTTTAACTCACTCATCAGTAAGTCGGAGGGTGGCGATTATCAGAAAAAAAATGGCGCTGGAGCAAAATTTCGAAAGGCAAATAAAAACAATTAAATCACAAATCAAGCCCTGACCCCATTTTCATTTTTTTAAGAAAGGAGTAGGACATGAAAGACTTGAGAGATTTTATTATCAAGTGCGAAGAGGAAGGACAGCTTCATAGGATCAAAGCGGAAGTAGACTGGAATCTTGAGCTTTCGCATATTGCCAAGCTCAATGAGGAGAAAAAGGGACCCGCGCTCCTCTTTGAGAACGTAAAGGGCTATGACTGGCCAATTATCACCAGCACTTGCACGACCACGGAAAGGCTTGCCATTATCATGGGCATGCCCAAAGAGACTCCCCTGGTTGAGCTTATGAGGCATTGGGTGGAAATAGGGAGCAGGAAGACCCCACCCAGGCTGTTAAAGACCGGGCCGTGCAAGGAAAACAAAATGATGGGGGACGAGGTGGATTTGTTTAAATTTCCCGTGCCCAAATTCTTTCCCATGGACGGGGGGCGTTATTTCGGGACAGCCCACTGCGTGATTACCAAAGACCCTGATTCGGACTGGGTCAACGTCGGGACCTACCGGCTCCAGCTGCTCGAGAAGAATATCCTGGGGACCCAGTTCATCAAGGGAAAACATGCAGATATCATGCTCAAAAAGTACCAGGCCATGGGCAAACCCATGCCGGTGGCCGTGGTTGTGGGCTCGGATCCCATCATGTTTGTCATGGGCGGCGCCAGGTTCTCCGCATTTGAGTCGGAGTATGATCTGGCCGGCTCGATTCGCGGCGAGCCCATCGAGGTGGTTAAGTGTGAGACCAACGACCTGATAGTCCCTGCCGGGGCGGAAATCGTTGTGGAGGGCGAGGTGGATGCCGATGACTTCCTGGAGGAAGGGCCCTTCGGCGAATACACGGGCTACTATTCGGGGGTGGGGGCCAACCCACGGAATTTTATCAAGGTCAACTGCATCACCCACCGGGACAACCCCATCTTCATGTCCACAACGGTGGGCCGGGCCGTCACCGACACCCACATGTGTCTGGCCCTTGCATACGGCGCCACTCTTTGGCAGCAGCTTACTGACATGCGAATTCCCGGGATTAAGGCTGTTTACTGTCCCCCCGAGGCAGCGGGAAGGTTTGTTGCCATCATTTCCGTGACACAGATGTATCCGGGCCATGCAGATCAGGTCCTGACCGCTGCCATATCGACCGAAATGGGGGCTTACGGCCTCAAGACGGTCATCGTGGTGGACGACGACATCGATCCCTGGGACATTCCTAGGGTCTTGTATGCCCTGGCCTTTCGTTTTCAACCCAATCGCTCCCAGGTCATTAAACGGGGTCGGTCCACGCCCCTGGATCCTTCCCTGCCCATTGACCAGCGGTGGATAACGGGCCGCCTCCTTCTTGATGCCACCATCCCCTATGATTGGGAAAATAAGCCTATTAAAATCGAACTCGATCCTGACACGGTCAAAAAAGTCCAGGACCGCTGGAGCGAACTGGGACTTGAGTAACCGCAGTTCGATTCTGCCCCTCGGCACCAGAATAAAAAGCTCCGGTTTGAATTAAATGATTCTGGCTGATATTGCAGGGGCTGGTGATCGATGTGTTGAGCTTAGCGGATTTTAACATTCAAGGAGGGCTCATGAAATTTGCGTTGATTTCTATTGTGATTGTTTTGGCGGTGTCTTTTGCAGCAATTGGGGGCGATAGTCCCAGAGTGGCTCTGGAGACATCCAAAGGGAAAATTGTGCTGGAGCTCTATGCGGACAAGGCGCCGCAAAGCGTTAAAAACTTTCTGGTATACGTGGATGCCGGATTTTACGACGGTACCATTTTTCATCGCGTCATCCCCGACTTCATGATCCAGGGCGGCGGATTTACCGTCGAGATGAAAAAAAAGGACACACAGCCGCCGATCCATAACGAAGCGGACAATGGCGTTCGCAATGAACGCGGCACCATCGCCATGGCGCGTACCCAGGATCCGCATAGTGCTACGGCCCAGTTTTTCATCAACACCAAAGACAATGATTTTTTGAATCACAAGGGCAAATCCCCGCAGGGTTGGGGGTATGCGGTCTTTGGGCGTGTTGTCGAAGGAATTGGGGTGGTGGACGCGATCTCCAATGTCAAGACTGTTACCCGCAGCATGTACCGCAATGTGCCGGCCGATCCAATTGTCATCACCCGGGCTAGGCGGGTGCAGTGAGATTTAAAGCATATTTAGCTAGACGGGATGCTTCTTTAGATCCGTCAGCGTTAGGGCAAGGGGTGCCGTAACTGCACCAATGTGGCCCCCCACCCGCCGGCCTCGGGGGGTGCATCGCTGAAGCTTTGGACCAACGGGTGTTTTTTTAAAATCTTGTGCACCTGTTTTTTTTGTATGCCTTTGCCCTTGCCGTGAATTACGCGAACGGATGGTATGCCGGCCTTGATGCATTCGGAGAAATATTCGTTCAAAAGATCCGCAATATCTTGCGGTCGAAAGGTATGCAGATCCAGGACATCTTCGATTGGAATTTGAATCGGCTCCATGTCGATACGCTATGCTGTCTCAAAATTAGCAGTTTGTCTTCGAAGACAGAGAACAAAAGTTCTAAAGGCTCAGGAATAAGGAGGTTTCAGATGTCGGGTGTCAGGTGTCAGAATTGAACGAACTGAAATTTCGCCAGGTCGGATGCTGAACACTGAAACCTGACACCAGATACCTACCGGTTCCTGACACCTGAACACTGAACACTGAAACTTTAGGTAACCAGAATCCATAAGAAGGAAATCACACCTGCCAGGAAAAACTGGGTTTCAATTAAAAATTCTAATCGAATACCCGGAAACATCAGGGCGCGTTCATAACCCAAAATAATAATCGAAATAAAAATAGGGCAGAGGCTCAGCGCAAACCCCAGGCTTGAGGTCAGTTGAAAAATACTCGTGACAACTAATGTGACGATCAATCCAATCAATATTATTTTGAGGATACGCATTGACCGTTTTTCTCCCAAAAGAATCGGGATGGTCTCTTTGCCCACAAGCCGATCGCCCTGCATATCTAGAATATCAAAGAAGGCGGTTCTGACAAACACAATCCCGATCGCCCACAACGCCACCAGTACATTTATCCAATTAATGGTCCCGAATTTGGACAAGGGGGGCAGGACGGCAGTTACAATCCCCCAGGCCATGGCAATTAAAAGTGTCTTTGAGCCGGGAAGATCCCGTAACCTGCGATATTTGATGGTTGTCAGCCACTGCGGTACAACCCTGAGATTGTAAGAGAGTCCCATGAGGCTCATGATCAACAAAGCCGTAAAAGGAAATATGCCGATACGATATGCAATGATCAGCCCGGATCCTCCCGCTATCGTCGCTAAAATTGCGAGCAGGGTTTTGTTATTATCGTAAAAATTGGCTCTATCCGGATCGTTGTACCGGTCGGACCGGGTGTCGGTCAGATGATTGAGGATATGCATAGATTGAACATACAGCATGGAGATTAAAATATAGGGAAAGGTCTGATGAATTCCCTGAAGCTTGGCACAGGCATAGCACAATGCACCGGCGCCGAGTGACACATAAAGATTGGTGAGCAAAAGCGCTCTTTGAACCCCAAAAAGAAGCCGCCGCCAACCCTGCTTGCGTTTGAAAAGTAACGCTTCCAGGGCCCGGTAGACTTTTTTGATGACCCAGTTGGGAGTGGATGCGCCGGCCGTTATACCGATTTGGCGGGCTGAGGACAGCGCTTCCAAATCAATTGCGGTAAGATCCGTTTCGCTTTCAATGTGAAACGCGGGTTTGCCGCCCTGGCGTGCAATTTCAACCAATCTTTTCGTATTTCCGCTATTGCGGCCGCCCACGACAATAACCGCATCGACGGACTGAGTCAGTCGTTGAACTTCGGCCTGACGGCCTTCGGTGGAATCGCAAATCGTCTCAAAAATTTTATAATGCGGGTGGTTATCAGCAGTCCACTTTTTTATAGACTGCCACAGATTCGTATTGAGAGTGGTTTGAGCCACAATGATCGCATTCTCAAACGCGGGAAGCGCTTGAAGTTGATCCACATTTTTAACGACATGCCCCTTATCACCGCCATAACCGCGTAAACCGATAACTTCGGGATGATTTTTATCACCAACGATAATGGTGGCATACCCCCTTTTAAAGTGCTTTTTGATAATCGTCTGGACTTTAATGACCCGGGGGCAGGTTGCATCGACGACGTTGAAACCGGCTTCTTCAAGCTGGCCTTTGGTTTGCGGCGGAACTCCATGCGCCCGGATAAGTACCGTGCCGCTGCCCTGCTGGGGGATTTCGGTGAAAGCAGATATGCCTTTTTCTTCCAATATTGCAATAACCTGAGGATTATGGATCAGCGAACCATATGTTGAAATCGGATTGGGCCGCTCTCCGGGAGAATCCAGTACCATTTCAACGGCTCTGCGAACGCCCATGCAAAATCCTGAAGTTTTGGCAATTACGATTTTCATTTCAGAGCTTTTTTATCTTCATTCGGTTGCGGCGCTGTTTTTTAGAAAGTCTGCGGGAGGGGCCCTTTTTTTTTGTGGTAGGGGTCCAGCCCGCACGATCTTCGGCTTCGATTTCCAGGCCGTCGAGCTGAACGGCCATTCCAATTTTGTCTTCAAACAGCGGCGCACTGATCGTTGCCGCTCCATGGGCGGCCGCCGAATTGGTGACCTCCAGGTCTGAGCTGACCACCAGC
>JASFGM010000143.1:0-6884 GCA_050123755.1 Desulfobacterales bacterium | reverse complement strand
AATACATCGGTTCCTCCGGCAACATATTTTGCCCGCTCTCCGTGAGATACAAGCAATGAAATTGCCTCATCTAACGTCTTCGGGATGAGGTAAGTAAATGGTCTCATGAAAACCTCTTTAAAATCAAATTATTAGATTTAATTCTTAAACTAAATTATTAGGTTTAAAGGTTCAATTTACTTATCCGATTTTCAGCACAATCGCTGCTGCGGTGTCACCGGCCGCACACCCACCGAATAGCAGGTACCCTCCGCCTTTCATGGCCACCTCTTCAATGCCTTCAATTATAAGGCGTCCGGCGGTAGGCCCCTGGGGATGACCGTAAACCAGTGAACAACCAAAATTATTCATAGCGTCGACATCGATATTCAAATTATCGGCAAGGTGGATATCATTGGCTGAAAATGGATTGTGGGTCTTAATGGCTTTAACGTCTTCGACGCCGATAGCGGCATTTTCCAGCGCCATCTTGGCCGCCGGATAAACTGCCGCGGCCATAAAAGCCGGTCTCTCACGGGCATAACCATAAGAAACCACCTGGACCTCTATGTTTGGATCCGCACTTAATTCTTTGGCCTTGTCTCTGGTCGTAACGGTAATGCCGCAGTTGCCGTCTGCTGGATGTGTTTGCGCGCCAAAGGTATGGACACCGTCCGGCAGCACCGGTCTCAATTTGGCCAAACCCTCGGCTGTGGATTCCATGACACCCTCATCCGCTTCAACCATAACGGTTTGTTTTTTTGATACTTTTACTTCCACCGGAAACATGTAACGTTTTTGAAAAGCACGATCGTCGGCTAAAGCATCCAGATATTGCTCATAACGCCGCAATGCGACCGCATCACACTGCTCCCGGGTAATGCCGGCCTCGGCCGCCACGTTCTCGGCCGTTTTAATCATTGCTGTTCCGCCCCATGGATCTTTGTTGAAGTTGTCCATTAACCAATTTTCCGATGTTACCTCCCCCCCCGGCCCCAAAGGATTCGGCCAGATGATATGCGGACCATTCGAACAGCGATCGGTCATCAGACAAAACGGGGTTTGGTAAAGACCGGTTTCCACTCCCACGCTTGCATGGTAAACAGCTACCGTGGATGTCGAACAGGCCTGGCTGACCAGCAAACCGGGGACGCGTTCGGCCCCCGTTAGAGCGGCGGACCAGGGTCCGCCATAAAATCCTTGCCGCTGGTGAATGGTAATGCCTAGAAAGAAATAATCGAATATTTTGGGATCCCAACTTTTATGTTCGAGCCAGCGTTTTGCGGTTGCCGCACCCAATGTAATCGAATTCTCATTTGCCAAAGTTCCCTGCCAGCGTGAAAACGGTGAACTGTAATATCCTCCATACGGAATATACGCTTTTTCCAACATCGCAACATCCTCCTAGGTGCAAATCAAGCATTGCTGAATTTGCCGTTAATAGTTATTTGTTATTAGCCCGCTAAGGCTAATCGGGGCGGTTATCGAAAAACCGTTTTGATTTTCTTTCCGATCGGGGCAGCGAACCGTAATCCACCACCTCCACCTCGGCGCTGACCATTATCTTATTTTTAATTTCTTTAGAGATTTTTTTGGCAAGTTCGGGTTTGCGGGATTGATCATATTCTTCACCGCATTCCAGCCGAATGGTCATATAGTCTTTCCCATCTTCTTTTCTATCCAAATGAACCTGATATTCGCAACTGGCGTCCGGAATGGCCGAGAGCACCTGGTCAATCTGGCCGGGATATATATTAACCGCCCGAAATATGATCATATCGTCCGATCGTCCTAATATTCTGTCGTGCATCGGCAGGATATTGCCGCACGAGCACGGATGATCGATTAGACGTGTCAAATCCCGGGTCCGATAACGAATCAAAGGTGCCGCTTCTTTGCAGAGGGTGGTAAGCACCATTTCTCCGATATCGCCGATCGGTGCCGGTTCCAAAGTTGCCGGGTCGAGAATTTCAAGGATAAAATAATCCGCCCAGTAGTGAATACCTTCATGTCGGTAACAATCCAGACCGGTACCCGGTCCATAAAGTTCCGTCATCCCGGGAATGTCAAACATGTCCACCAGGCCCAGCAGGTCTTTTATGCGCCTGCGCATCGCATCACTGCTGCGCTCGGATCCGAATATCATTTTTTTAAGGCCAATTTTATCCTTCAGGCCTCTTCGTTTGATTTCTTCTGCCATCAGCAGGCCCATGGACGCTGTGCAACACATTGCGGTGGATTGAAGGTCCACCAGAAACTGACATTGCATATCCACATTCCCGGGACCGACCGGAAGCGCCATGGCACCGAACTTTTCACAGCCGAGTTGAAATCCGGCTCCGGCAGTCCAAACGCCATACCCGACAGCGATTTGCACCCTGTCTTCCTGTGTAAGGCCGGCCATTTCATAACATCTGGCGAAAAAATAAACCCAATCGTCGATATCCTTCTGGGTATATGACAGGATTTTGCGTTTTCCGGTGGTACCGGATGACGCATGTATTCGGACAACCTGCGATTCGGGAACTGAAAGCAACGGAAACGGATAGCCCTCGCGCAGATCATCGGCTGTTGTAAAAGGCAGTTTTTGAATGTCATCCAAAGATTGGATCCCACCGGGCTGCACACCAGCTTCATCGAGTTTATGGCGATAAAAGTCGGAGCCCTGATAGGCATGCGCAACCGTCCACTGAAGACCTTTTAGCTGATGTTTTTTGAGCGCTTCAATATCATTAAATGAGGGCATAAAGGTTTTGGGCATGGTCAATCTCCTCGGAAATGAAGCGTTTCGCGTTTCGTGTTTCGGGTTGCGGGTTAAAAGATTGAAAACTAAACTCCGCAGTTCATGACCCGCAACTCGTAACCCGTAACACGCAACGAGGGCCTTTAGCCCTTCTTTTTTTGTTCTGCGCGAAGCTTTTCGGTTTCCTTTAAATCGACTTTTAGTGTTTTTGAATCAATCACCACACCATAATCGTCCCGCGCCTGTTCTATGCTGACATATTCGTTGAAAACATCCTGTTCAACTGCCTGCGGATCTCTTTCCAGCGGATCTCCGTAGCCGCCACCGCCGGCGCTGTGAAACTGAATGACATTCCCGGATTCACATAATGTTAATCCACTGGGGTCACCGGCCTGATCGTTAACAATAAATTGTGCTTTGTTGGCGGAACCGCCCTTAAACAGTCCCTTGGGCGGATAGCGGTATCTTCCTGCCTGAATGGCTATGGAAGTTGGCGGTTCAGGGGCAGTATCATCGTCGGGAATCCGGATCACAAATTTTCTTCCCAGCCCGCCGCGCATCTTTCCGGGTCCTCCGGAATCGCATATCAGGCTGCGCTCTTCGACAATAAGAGGGGTATCGCTTTCAAAGATTTCAGCGGGCGTATTGGCGCCGTTGGCCGGAAAGATAGCGCAGTGGTGGCCATCCATTTTACTGCTGGCGCCCATTCCGCCGCCGCGGATGATCATGGTCAGCCAGGATTTTCCGTTAAATCGCTTCCCGTAAAAAATATTGGTCTGAGCCGGGGTACCGCCGCTTTCGGCAATAATATTGTCCGGTGTTGCGTGCGCCAAAGCCTTAAAGACCATCTCGGTCATAAAATGGCCGATCTGCATACGGGCGGCAACTGCCGCAGGAAACTTGCAATTGACCACGGTACCTTCCGGTGCGGACATCTTAATCGGGCGGATGGCGCCCTCATTAATAGGGATGTCCGGGTCAAATGCACTTTTAACGGCCATAAAAACATAAGCGTAGGTAAAATTATAGACCACATTGCCGCCCCAATCGACTTGCGGAGAGGTGCCGTCAAAGTCGATATGAATATCGCTGCCCTTCACTTCCACCGAAAGTTTGATATTGATATCTTTTCTCTTCCCGGCTCCTTCAATAACGCCTTCGTAAGGGTAAGCACCGTCAGGAATTTTACCAATGGCGTCCCGCATACTGGTTTCCGTTCGATCGATGATATCATCAGCCAGACCATCGAGTGTATCCAGGCCCTCATCTTCCAGCATTTCGATGATCTTCTGGGCGCAAACATGGTTCGCGGCCACCTGGGAGCGGATATCTCCGGTGACTTCTTCGGGCGTTCTCACATTCCACCGGATCATGTTCAGCACCGATTCATTTAAAACACCGGCATCATATAGTTTTATCGGGGGGATAAATAATCCTTCCTCAAAGACTTGCCGGTTATCGGAAGCCACCCTTCCGCCGATATCCGAGTGGTGAAAAACACAGGCCGTAAATGCAACCGGTTTTTCTTTATAAAATATCGGGCTTAACACGCAGACATCATTTAAATGACCAGCCAGCAACCAGGGATCGTTCACAATAAATACGTCTCCCGGCTGATATTCATGTAATGGTAGCGAATTGATGATGGTCTTTACGCCTAAAGCCATGGCCCCGGCCTGGCCCGGCGTACAAAAGGTGCCCTGGACCAGTTCCTGCCCGCGGCTGTCGGTAAACATGCAGGTATAGTCATGGGCATCGCGCAAAAGACTCGAAAATGCGGTTCGGGCAACAGACGCATCGGCTTCATCAACAATAGAGATTAACCGGCGCCACAAAATCTCAAGCGTTATTGGATCAAACCGTGAATTCGGAACTCGGAATTCGGAATTCGGAATGCCCTTTCCCCTGCAATTTTTCTGCATGCTTTATAAACCTCCTGAAAATTGAACACTTGAAATTTGGGCTAAAGAAAATGATTTTTCAATTCTTGCGCATTCCGCATTCAGACTTCCGAATTCAAAGTGATCCATACAAATCCGAATTCATCAACAGATGCCACGGCATCTTCACCGACGATAATGGTAGACTCCTTTTCTTCGATAATCGCCGGCCCGGGCAGTTTTGCGCCGGGAAAAAGCCTGAAACGATCAAAAACTTTGAAGAGAATATATTTTTTTTGAATTAAAGAAAACGCCTGGCGTTCGCCTTTAATGCAATCTTCGATTGATGTTGCTGTATTTTTCAATGCCGGAATGCGAAAAGGCCGCTCCGGCAGGCTTGCACGCACCTTAAACGTGACAAATTCAACCGGCGTTTCCGGATAGGTTCGACCGTATAGCTTTTGATAAACCCCATCGAAAAGTTCTCTGATTTGCTCCTTTTTCCATTGCTTAAACGGTTTTGCATCAATGCTCAGATCCGTTTCAGCACCCTGCCCCACGAATCGCATCATCAGCGTGCGCTCGAAGATAATTTTCTCATTCTGATCCGCTTCCTGCAGAATGGATGCACCTTCCCTCTCAAGTTCTTCAAAAAGCTTTTGGATCTGCTTAAAATCGGCATCATCCAATGTAACCCTATGGCTGCGAGTCAGATCGAATGCCACCGGGGCGGTAAAAAATCCAAGGGCCGATCCGACGCCGGCCAGGGGCGGAACCAGAATGCGGGGCGCCCCGATTTTTTTGGCCAGGCCGTAAGCGTGGACCGGCCCGGCACCGCCGAATGCAGAAATCGTGACGATATTCGGGTTGCCGCCTTTTTCGGCAATATGGGTTTTGGCAGCGGCCGCCATGGTTTCGTTAATCAGGTCGTGAATACCGAAGGCGGCTTCCGTCGCTCCGGTCTCAAGGGGTTTGGCAACTTTTTGTTCAATTGCTTTTTGTGAAGCGGATTTGTCCAGGGGCATGGTTCCGCCCAGAAAATAATCCGGATCCAGATATCCCAGGACCAGATCTGCATCGGTTACGGTTGGATTCTGGCCGCCGCGATTGTAACAGGCGGGTCCGGGATCCGCGCCGGCACTTTCCGGGCCGACCTGCAAAAGCCCCATTTTGCTCATGCGCGCGATGCTCCCGCCGCCGGCACCGATTTCCATCAAATCCACCACCGGTACCTGAATGGGAAGGCCGCTGCCTTTTTTAAACCGTTGCACACGGCCGACCTCAAAAGTGGACACCAACCCGGCATGTCCTTTTTGGATCAGACAGGATTTAGCGGTTGTACCGCCCATATCAAAACAGAACATGTCCTTAATCTGAAACATTTTGCCGTAATGCTGGGAAGCAATCACCGCTGCGGTCGGCCCGGATTCAATGATTCTTACCGGATACTCGCAAGCGGTTTCGACCGAGGTAATCCCGCCGCTTGAAAGCATAATGAAAAGCTTACCTTTAAATCCGAGGGATTTTAATCTTGCAGAAAGCTTCGCCAGATATTTAGCCGTTATCGGTTTGACATAAGCATTGGTGGCGGTGGTACACGTTCGTTCGTATTCACGGATCTGGGGCAGCACTTCGTATGAAGTAGATAGAAACAGATCGGGTGCTTGCTCATTTACAATTTCCTTAATCCGGATTTCATGGGCTGGATTCTCATATGAGTTGATCAGGCACACAGCCAGAGATTCGATTCCTGAATCCTGAAGCCCGGAAAGTACATTGCCGACCTCTTCCGGATTCAGCTTCACAATTACCCGCCCGTCCGCCGTAATTCGTTCGGACACCTCTCTGCGAAGCGATCGCGGCACAAGCGGTTGCGGATATTCGGCAAATATATCATAAGCGTCATAACGGATTTCCCGACCCAGTTCGAGCACATCCCGAAAACCGCGGGTGGTGATCAATCCTGTTCTAGCGCCCTTTCTTTCGATGATGGCGTTAATCACCAGGGTGGTGCCGTGAATGATTTCATCGATCTTGGGCATAAACCCCGGAATCCGTTCCAGCAGGCCGCGGATACCCTCCTCCACCGCATCCGATGGGTCATCCGGTGTGGTCAGACATTTGTTGATCTGAAAATCTCCGGTTTCATCATTGACCAGTACAAAGTCTGTAAAAGTTCCGCCGATGTCGCAACCCAGGCGATAGGATTCGCTTTTCAATCACTTCTCCTCTCTGGAATTCGGAAGTTGGAATGCGGAATGCGGAAATATTATTTTGACTTT
>JASFGM010000142.1:0-6918 GCA_050123755.1 Desulfobacterales bacterium | reverse complement strand
TCATTGTTTTCTGGCTGCCTCAACATTTCTCAATCTGAAATCAGAAATCCGTAATCACTTGGATTTGTTTTTGGTCGCCAAAAGTCTGTCCTCTGATACCAGACACCTGAAACCTGAAACCTTTACCTGACAGAAAACTTGACCCCCGGTAAGCGATGAGCGATAATATTGTTTTAGGCCAAGTATGGGTTCGTTATCAACTGCTGAAAATGATCCAAAAAGATACGAAATGAAATCATCATTGAATACCGCGCCGCAGCCGTTTTTAAGGCGCATTTATAATTTTTGCCGCAAACTTATTCTTCGGATCCGATGGCTTTTAGAGGCCAATGTGTATTTCGGAAAATATGTGGACCGGGTCCCCAATGGATCCATTGTTTTTTTCCCGTGCCGGCAAACCATGTTTTGCTGCGGCATCGCCGGAATTGTTGCCTTTAAAAGCAAACCGCAGGAGCGTCATAACTTTAAGCTAGAATCACTTGAAGAAATGGTCCGGCAGATCGAGGCCGCCGGTTATCAGTCCTGTCAGCAAACCGACAGGTGGAAGGATTGCTATCTGAGCGGCAGCGAAACAATCGATGCCTTATGGCGCCGGGTTCAGGCCCTAAAAACAGATGACCGGTTCTTTGCGGTGTTTTCAGATGAAAAAGCGCAAAACCAGCTTGAACGCTTGGCAAATCACCTGGAAGCGATCATTCAAACTGAAACCGACCTGCTGGCCGAACAAATGGGCCGCCTGTCAGCAGAACGCGTGGATCTGATTTCACTTCGTATCGAAAAACTCAAGGATATTGCCTGGAGCCTTGACAGCGATATTCTTTCCAATACCAAAAAAATCCGGGATTTTTTGGACCCCAGTCCTGAACCGCCATCCCTGACAAGCGTCAGCATGTTTAAAAAGATAAATGCCGTACTGAACAGCATTGATCGACTGGAAGTCAGGGGCCGCGATTCGGCCGGGATTTCCATCATGTTTATTTTCGACCCACCTGAATTCCAAAAATTTGAAGCAGCCCTCACACAGGCCGGCATACGGGATCAATTTGTGGATCGCTGTGAGCCTGGCCCGCTGATCAACGGCGGAATCAACTGCCGGCCGTCGACAAACCCGGATGGGATAAAGCAGGTGGCCGTTGCGGTGACCTATAAAATTGCACTGGAAATCGGAAGCCTGGGAGACAACGTTCAATACCTGCGCCGGCAAATTGCAAATGATCCGGTTTTTCAGATTCTGGCGACAATTCCCGCCTCATTTGACACGGTTGCGGCCCACACCCGCTGGGCATCGGTGGGTGCCATCACGGAAGCAAATTGTCATCCGGTAGACAATCAGACCAGCGGCAAAGAGACCCAAAATTGCGGCATCATTCACACCTGTCTCAACGGCGATATCGATAACTATCAAGAACTTAAGTCTCAATTCGAAGGCAATGGAAACCGGATCCACAGCGACATCACCACCGACACGAAGATAATTCCGCTTAAAATTCAACAGTATTGCCAACAGGGCCATGCAGTTGATGAGGCCTTTCGGCTGGCGGTCAATGATTTTGAAGGATCCCATGCCATATCCATGCATACGGATCTGGCCCCCGGAAAGCTGTTTCTGGCGCAAAGAGGCAGCGGGCAGGCGATATTTGTCGGAATCGCAGACGAGCATTATATTCCCAGCTCTGAGGTTTACGGCTTTGTCGAAGAAACCCCTTATTTCCTTAAACTGGATGGTGAAAAAACCGTTGAAGGCAAACACGGGCAGACCCAGGGTCAAATTTTTATTTTAGACCAGGACAGCAGCGGGGGGTTGGATGGTATCAAAGCCCGATATTATGACGGCACAGCGTTAGATCTTAACGAAAACGACCTTAAATTTACGGAAATTACGTCACGGGATATTGATCGCCAAAATTTCCCGCACTACTTTTTAAAAGAAATCTCAGAATCTCCGGATTCGGTTGAAAAAACGCTTCAAAACCGCTGGAAGATTCAAGCGGATAAGCAGTCCCAGTATGCAATTGTGCTGGATGAAACCATCATCCCTCAATCCCTGCAAAAGGCGCTGATAACGGATCAAATTAAGCGCATCTTTTTTATCGGACAGGGCACCGCCGGTGTGGCCGCATTAGCCTGTGCCAATACCCTGAATTATTATCTGGACAACCCTTCCGTTCAGATCAGTGCCCTCAAAGCCTCCGAGTTCAGCGGTTTTCAATTAAACGAAAATGATGCTGAAAATGCCATGGCCGACACCCTGGTTGTTGCCATCAGCCAATCCGGCACCACCACCGACACCAACCGCACCGTTGACATGGTCAAAGAACGCGGCGCTTACACCCTGGCCATCGTCAACCGCCGCGATTCGGATATCACGTTTAAAGTCAACGGGGTCATGTATACCAGCAGTGGTCGCGATCTTGAAATGTCGGTGGCTTCCACCAAAGCTTTTTATTCCCAGATCGTTGCCGGTGCCATTTTGGGTCTTTATATCGCCAGATTAAAAAACCGCCGGGACGACGCATTTGTAAACGCGGAAACCCGGCGTCTGCTGGCGCTTCCGTCGCAAATGCGCAAAGTGCTCGCCATGGGAGAGGCCATTAAACAATCCGCCCAGAGGCTGGCGGTAACCAAAACCGACTGGGCGGCGGTTGGCAGTGGACCCAATAAGGCGGCGGCCGACGAAATTCGCATCAAACTCAGCGAGCTTTGCTATAAAACGATCTCCTCGGATTATGTAGAGGACAAGAAACACATAGACCTGTCATCCGAGCCCCTGATCATCGTGTGCGCCGCAGGCTCAAGAAAAACGGTTATCGGCGATATCATAAAGGATACAGCCATTTTCAAAGCCCACAAGGCAACCCCGGTCGTTATCGCAAACGAAGGCGAAGACCGTTTTAGCCCTTATGCCGCCGATGTTTTTCAGGTCCCGCCGGTTCAGGAGCATCTGGCCCCCATCTTAAACACGCTGGTGGGCCATATCTGGGGATATTATGCCGCCCTGGCTATCCATAGCGGCTCGCAGTTTTTATACCGATTCCACGAAGACCTGCAAAACACCATTGATGGATATGCCAAAGACGGATTGGATATTTACGAAATTATTCTTGAAAAACCATTCCAGGAAAAGGTGGCCCATTTTGACAATGTATTTAGAAGAAAAAAAGCGGATAAACAGTTTCCGTCTGCAATCGGCCTTGACGCCACCTCGGATTTAACCCTTTTGCTCAAATATTTATCAGGAAGATTGCCGGTGTCGGACTTTGAGCTTGATTTTAGCCAGAAAGGCACCGCCACCAATATGCTCAATGAGATGTTTAAATGCCTGGGGGGTGCCATTAACTATCTGGCACGCCCGGTGGATGCAATTAAACACCAGGCCAAAACCGTCACAGTTGGAACCAGCCGGATTAGTGAACGTGTGGAAGGTATTTTTTTTGACGTTCTGGCAACGGAAAAATTCAGCATTTCTCAACTAACCGCCCGCAATATTATTGTATTGAAAAATTTGCAGGATATTGTCCACGAGATTACCGGCTCCACCCTCTATCGGATAGAAGGATTAAATCTTTTGGGAGAACCGACTGCAGAAACCACAATAAACGTTGTCGCTAAAAGAGGGGCCGTAAAAAAGATCCCTTCCCGGGTCGAAACCGATGCCAAGTTGAAAGGAACCAAACGCATCATTGTCAGACAGGGTAATGTTTACATCGGCAAAGGACGCAAAGACGAGCGCAGCCTCGTGGTCATACCGATCCTTTCCAGCTCACCGACTTCAGCGAGTATCATCGAACATCTGGTCCTGCTGCATGTTAATTTTAAAGAAAACATCCCCCTGGGTGCCAAAATCAAGGCCCTGGGCGGAAAGTACGAACACATCCAAAATATTGTTCAGGAAAACAGCATCACCTGGAAAGATCAATTGCTTGAACTCATCGAAGTCCAGGAGTTGTTTGGAAGATCTGCTGAAAAGGTGAGTGAATTCATCATTTCACACGTCAGCGCCTAAATTCCCGTAACTCAGGCGTTCAGCTATTTTAAAAAAGAACAGGCAACCGGCCGCAATACCAACCCACGACCAACCCACTTTGAGACCGCCAATGCGAATCAGCCTATATTAAAAAAAAGTGCACAATAGTCTTTATTAAAATTGACATCAAACCCGAGTATGCTATAATCTGTATACTAAAGTGAATATGTGCCTTTGGGGGTCTCTTAGGGACTTAAAAAATCAAAGGGGCGCCAGATAGAATGTAATATATTGTTATTAAACTAATATTTTAATATGGTGCGAAATATTTCTAAAGATAATTAAGCCAACATCGATTTTCCCGAGGTGAGCTAATTCATACTATTGGCGTTTAAGAGTGTATAAAAATGGATAACAATCTGAAGCACACAGACTTTTCTATTGATCGTTTGAAGGAAATCTCCACCTGGGTTTCATCGGTTCAGGATCTGGACCAGCTTCTTGAGCTGATTATTGAAACGGCCACGCGCATGATGGATGCAAAAGCCAGTTCGTTGCTGCTTTTGGATCCCAAAACCCAAAAGTTATATTTCAAAGTCGCCACCGGTGAAAAAAAAGATGATGTCAAACAGTTTGAAATCGATCTGGGTCAAGGCATCGCGGGACACGTCGCCCAGACGGGCGAATCCCTTCTCATCCCCAATGTTTCAGAGGATCCGCGCTGGTATAAGGAAATCAGCGAAAGCATCGGGTTTGAAACCCGCTCGATTGCCTGTGTTCCCATGAAAGTCCGGGGGGAGACAATCGGCGTGGTTGAAATTATTGACAAAGCCGACGGCAGCGCCATCACCGATGCAGATCTAAAAATCTTATCCGTTTTTGCTGAACTTGCCGCGGTGGGCATCGGCAATGCGCGTAAAATCGAGCACGATAAAAAAGAAATCAGGGATCTCAAAGAAAAACTGGATCTTAAATACGAGTTGGTCGGTGAAAGTCCGGCGCTGCGAAAGGTCATAACCGATGCAGTCAAAGTCGCCAATTCAAAAGCCAGTACCTTACTTTTGGGAGAGAGCGGCACCGGCAAAGAACTGCTTGCGCGTCTGATTCACCGCGTGGGGGTTCGAAAAGATGAGCCGATGATTGTGCTTAATTGTGCCGCTTTGCCGGAGTCGTTGCTTGAAGATGAGCTTTTCGGCCATGAAAAAGGCGCCTATACCGGAGCAGCCGGCCGCAAGATTGGAAAATTTGAACTTGCCGACAAAGGCACCATTTTTCTTGATGAAATTGGTGAGATGAGCCCGGGTATGCAATCCAAACTGCTTCGCATTCTGCAGGAAGGTGTTTTTTACCGCGTCGGTGGCAATAAATCAATCCCGGTGGATGTTCGCGTCATCGCAGCGACCAACCGAAATATCGTCGAAGATGTTACGGAAGGAAGGTTTCGTGAAGACCTTTACTACCGGCTGAATGTTGTCCAAATTCAAATGCCCCCCGTTAGGGAGAGAAAAGAAGATATCCCTTTGTTGGCCGATTATTTCTTAGATATTTTTAAGCGCGAAAGGGGTATGTCGCATCTGAAGATATCCAAAAAGGCGATGCATGCCATGCTGCAATATGATTGGCCCGGCAATGTTCGGGAGATGAAAAATGCCATTGAAAGAGCCGTTGTTATGGGAAACGGCCGCGATATTTTGCCAGAAGACTTACCTCAATTTGCCTCCAAGCCGAGTTATCCGGGGATGAAAGTCGGATTAACGCTAAAAGAAGCGACGGATATGTTTAAAAAGGAGTTCATTGCGCTGAATTTAAGACATACCGGTGGCAACCGAAGTTTAGCAGCCAAACAAATGAGTATTCAAAGAACCTACCTATCGCGCCTTATCAGCCGATATAACCTTCTGGAAACATGAAAATGTTTCGCAATATTAAAAAGCGTGTTATGTTGTGTCCAGACCAACTCCGGTTCAATTTTTCCCCGCTTCAAACCATCCGCCGACCTTGGAGGATAGAACACTATGGAAAAATACAATATCTTGCTAGTTGATGATGATCCCTATATTTTGGAAGGTATTGGAGCGGATCTTGAAAGCCAGGGTTTTCAGGTGACCAAAGCAGATAGTGGAGATAGGGCCCTGGAAGTGCTGCAGGAAAACAAATTTGATCTGGTGATCACCGACCTGGTCATGGAAGATACCGATGGAATCCAGGTTTTGAAAAAAACCAAAGCATTAAACGCTGACACCATGGTCATTATCCTTACCGGCTATGGCGACATGAAATCCGCCATTGAAGCCTTGCGGCAAGAAGCCGACGATTATTTGCTTAAACCCTGCGAATCCGCAGAACTGCTTTACCGGGTTAATCATTGTCTGGAAAAAAGAGAGCTTGCACGCAAAATAGAAATTTATCAGAACATTCTGCCGATGTGTTGTGTGTGTAAAAAAATCAGAGATGACCGTCAAACAGAGCCCGGCAAAGGTGATTGGGTTTCGGTCGAGCAATTTATCCATGAGAAAGCCAAGCTGGATATCACATCCAGTTACTGCCCGGAATGCGCCCAGCAGACCATGGAGGCGTTTACAAATAAAAAAGCAAACCGAACAAAATAGACATGCATAATTCAGGCAGAAATTCCGAGAGGTGGACCTCACGTGCGGTTCTGCTGTTGTGAATTCTTCAGAGATGCTTCGATAAAATCTCGAAATAGCGGGTGCGGCTCCATCGGTCGCGATTTGAACTCCGGGTGAAATTGACAGCCAAGAAACCACGGATGATCACCGATTTCGATGATCTCCACCAGTTCACCGTTGGGTGAGGTGCCGCTGATGACCATCCCTTTTTCCTTCAACCGATCCAAAAACGCGTTGTTGAATTCATAGCGGTGGCGATGCCGCTCGGAAATTTCCTCTTTTTGATATGCTTTGGCGGCCATCGAATTGTTTTCAAGACGACAG
>JASFGM010000141.1:0-6920 GCA_050123755.1 Desulfobacterales bacterium | reverse complement strand
CCCATCTGGACCAGGGCTGTGATTTGCTGATGCTCAGCGGCGGCATGAGTGTGGACCCCGACGATGTCACCCGCCAGGGAATTCGCACTGCCGGTGCCGACGAAATGCACTACGGGGCCTCGGTGCTACCCGGTGCCATGTTTTTAGTGGCCTATGTGGGCGATGTGCCGCTGCTGGGGGTTCCGGCCTGCGGGCTGTTTCACCGCATTACCGTGCTGGATCTGGTGCTGCCCCGAATTTTGACCGGTGAAAAAATCGGCAAGGCCGAGCTGGCATTTCTCGGTCACGGCGGCCTGTGCAAAGATTGTGAACAATGCACCTATCCGCACTGCCCCTTTGGAAAAGGCGCCTGAAAAATATTTTCAAATGTAATACAGACTGAGCGCTATTTTGGTAGATTAAGATTCAATTTTTTTGGTTGCAGTTTGTGGAGAAAAGATAATGGCCAATCTCAAATTAAAATCGAGCCAGTGGATTGTGGATGAAGACAACAACATCATCATCGGCAAAGGCCGGGCGGAAATTTTGGAGAATATCGAAAAAACCGGGTCCATTAACCAAACTGCTAAAATGATGAGGATGTCGTACAAGGCCGTTTGGAGCAAAATCAAAACGACTGAAAAGCATATGAATACCTGCATTGTGCATACGGATCGCAAAGAGGGCTCGCGTCTGTCGAAAGATGGGAAGGACTTACTGGCAAAGTACAAGCTTTTGAAAACGCAATGTATGTCCGCCGACGATAAAATTTTTGGCGGTATTTTTAGATAAATTCGGAGTCAATTTTTTTAAAGCACGATCAACTCATAACTCGCTGATTTGTAACCTAATTTCTTTTGAATATGAAAAACGAGAATGCGGCTTTCGTAATTTTCAATAAATTGCCTCAAACCGTGTTTGGCTCTTTGGAACTTCTGGCTCCTGAGATTGCTGATCAGGGAATTGGTATCAACATCCTGGGTCCGGCCCTCGCACAAAATCCGCGGTCCTTCTCCGATAAGGACCTCCCATTCGCTGGCCACTTGAATACCCAGGTCTTCTAAACATGGATAATAGGTGTGTAGGACGTAATCTTCGTATTGATCTTTGGTTTTACTGATAATATTCCACCACTGATTAAATTTAACCGTATTGGCCTTAACGTCTTTCGAATAATCATCTTTTTTACCGGTACCCACCAGAACCTTGGTTTTGTAATTGCGAACGTAGTTTTGCAGGTCGTCGTTCAGTTCCCTGTATTTTTTATCTCGAAGCGCCTTTTCAAGATGCTCCATATCATTGCTGATGCCTTCAAGAAATATATCACTGTAACGGCCAACCAGCACCGTCCAGCCGGCGACGATATGAATTCCCAGCTTATTCATTCCGGGGATGAATTTACGGATGATAAACTTTTCGTATTCTCCGATTTTTTCAAAGTCAACGGACCAATACTGATTGAATTTAACCGGCATAGATCAATCCTCCTCGCTATAAGTTTGCCCTTGTTGTTCGTCGATAGAATCTTATTATTTATATTTAACAAAAAGTGTCAATAAAAATATAAGCACGCAAAGGCGCCTGCGACAGGGTCGCCTAATATGATAAAAGATTTAGGGTAAATACCCGATGCAAAGCCGCGCCGGCAAGTGCCAAGGACTATTATTCCTGTCTCTTAAAATGGACTGATTACAGAGTGAAGCAGTGTCAAAATTGGTTGAGGATACAGTCCCAGGACAAAAGCGACTAACGCCAGGGCCAAAAGGGGCAAGCTCATGGTCAATGGCGGATCTTTTATATTGCGTTCGGCCAATTCCGTTTTGAGAGGACCGAAAAAGATTCTGATTCCCGTCAAAAAGGTATATACCAATGTCAAGATGGTCGAAAGGATTCCGACGATAACCAGAATGAGCCCTGCCGGATGGGCCTGAACACTATGGAATGCGCCTATAAATAAAAGCCATTTACCGACAAAACCACTGGTGGGTGGAAGCGCCGAAAGGATAAGTGCCGCGGCAATCCAGAGGACAGCCGTCAGTGGCATCTTCGCCCAAAGCCCGCCCATTCTTTTTAAATCTCTGGTCTCCACCGAATAAACAAGTATTCCTGCCGTTGAGAACAAAATGGCTTTGCCCAGAATGTGGCTCAGAAAGTAGAAGATCCCCCCTTCAAGCCCTAAAACGGTCATCGCGCCGATACCAAAAACGGAGTAAGATATTTGGCTGATGGTCGAACAGGCACAAAAGCGTTTAGCGTCAGACTGTGCCAAGGTGAGAAAAGCACCGTAGATCATTGTTATCAAGGCCATGATCATAATGGGAGCGGAAAATGGCAACATATCGCTTCGAAGTGGCAGAATCAGAACTCTTACAGCCACATAAGCTGCGATATTGGCATAAACGGCAAGCAACCCGGCGATGCAGGTCGGATGTTCGGCATGCACCCACGGCATCCAGACATGCAGGGGAATAATTGCCAGCTTGACGGCCAGGCCCGTCAGAATCAGCAGTATGATCCAGAACGTTTTCGGATTTCCGGACAGTCGGGACAATTCAGCGATTTCAAAGCTCCCGATTTGGGTGTAACTCAACAGAATACCGATCAGAAAAAGGGTTGCACCGGCAACACCCCAGAAAAGGCACATCAAGGCCACCTTATAACGGGTGATATAGTCGGAATACCCGAACTGAGCCATAATGAAGTAAAGGGGGATGATGGTCAGCAGTTCAAGGAATAAATATATGGAAATAAGGTTGGTGCTGAAGGCAACCCCCATAAAGCCGGTGGGAAAGAAAAGATATAGGAAGAAAAACCGCTTGCGGTATAGCGCCACAGTCTGAGGATCGGTGGTCTGATAAATCAGTTCGATGCGGTGATCGACATAGTGTAAAGAATAAAAAGCAAGGGCCAGACATATAAGATTGATGATCAATCCTACCGGCAGGCTTAAACCGTCCGCAAGCAGATTTAAGCTCACTTCCGGTCCGATCGGATATCTCTCGAAAATTGGGCCGTGGTGGTACACTTGAACTCCGGCGATGCATAAAAGTACAGTTGTATAGGCCAGCGTCCCGATGGCAATCCACCCGGCGTAGTGCCGCCCATTTCTGGACCGCGGAAGGAACATGATCGCTGCGGCGCCTAGCGGCACAACCACAATTTGTAACAGGAGAGAAGGCATCATCCTCGTTTCCCGTTTAGATTGATAAAATCAGTAAAGTAAACAGCAAAATAATAAATGGCACTAAAATATAGATTAAATTCCAAGACAGTTGGCTGATCTCGGATTTAAAAGGTCTTATCCAATTGAAAATCAGGCTTGGAAGCGACGTCAGTGCACCATGGAAAAATTTATCGAACCGGTTTTCGATTTGGACGCTCGCCGCTGGAGACGACCGAAACCCGGCAGCGATGCTCAAGACAAATGAATCCATCACCCTTCCCAAGGCCTTAAGAGGACGTTCACAGAATTTTATAAATGCCCGCCCGGGCATGCGGAAAAACCAGTCGGTGTCCAAATTGATGGCCCTGAGCGCCACCGGGTAAACGCCGGAGCGAATCAGGATAATAAATGCGAGGGCGCCAAACATCAGAACCTGGAGCATACCGACAACATGAAAGGCCGTGTAGGGCTCATAATCGACCGCGTACGGAAGGATATTGTAAAGCGGCGCCGGGTAAACACCCAGAAAAATACAAATAAACGCTGCAATCCCCATGGCAATGCGCATGTTGAACGGCGGTTCTTGGGCCCGAATACCCGAATCCTGTCCGAAAAATACAAAATAAGGAACCCTGATGCCGATATAGTGAAAAACGCCGGCCGAAGCAAAAAGCAGCATGCACCACACGATAACTTGGTGCTTTTCGGCCACCGCCACCAAGATCATTGATTTGCTGATAAAACCACTGAAAAGCGGTAGGGCTGAAATCGAAGCGGCACCGATTATACAGCACAGGGCGGTAAACGGCATGGTTTTATAGAGTCCGCCGAGATCGGTGGCTCTTATTTTACCTGTCATGTGGAGAACGGCGCCCGTCGACATAAAAAGCAGTGCCTTGTAAAGGACATGGCAGACGGCATGGGCGACGGCCCCGTTTATAGCCAGTTGGGTGCCGATGCCGATACCGCAAACCATGAATCCGATCTGGTTGATCAAGCTGTAGGACAGCACGCGCCGCATATCATTTGAAATCAGGGCGTAAAAGATCGGAAAGCAGGTCATGAAGGCCCCGGCCCAGATCAAAATAGGGGTTCCCGGAAAGGTTCTTGCCAGAATATAGACCGCGCTTTTGGTGGTCAGGGCGCTCATAAAGACCGCACCCGTAACGGTTGCTCGAGGATAGGCATCCGGCAGCCAGGCATGGAAGGGAAAAATCGTGGCATTCAGGCAAAAACCGATGAGAATCAGATAGGTGGCCGGGTCACTCAGACCGATATAGCCGATTTCGATGGTCCCCCGGGTGGATACATATAGAATTATCCCTGCCAGAAGACAGAGTCCGCCAAAGAAATGCCACATAAAATATCGAAAAGCGGTAGATCGAGCCTTTTCCGTTCTTTGTGCCAAGATTAAAAAAACCGACGATATCGCCATGATTTCCCAGAAGACATACAGCGAAAAAAGATCCCCGGCAAAAGTAACTCCCAGCGTACCGCCCGCATAGCAGAAAGCAGCAATATGCTGGGCATCGTCCTTAACACGCAAGGCATAAACAATACCGATGAAGGTTACAAGAATGAAGACATACCCAAATACCAGGCTAAGCCGGTCAACCTTGCAGAAAACGAGTAAATAATCAAGAAATCTTATCTTCCATGAATGCCCCGCAGGCAGAAAGAGGAGGTTCAAATAGGCGATTGCCGGTAAGGCCAACATGTAAAAGGATTTTAGCCTGCCTTTGAGAAAGGGGATTAAAAAAGCCCCCATTATGAATACGGCTGCCGGAGGAAGCGCATTAATCATAGTAATCTTCCTTTCGTTTGACGAGCAGTCGCAGGGCTTTGGATATCAAAATCAGGCAAACACAGGCAACCAATCCGTAAACAGCATAGAATTCAGGCGCGGTTTCCCATGAAAAATGGCCGTGTTTGGGAATAAAAAAATCAATAATTAGAAGAATACCAAGGAAGATGTAAAAATATTTACGTACTTTCGCCCGGTTTTCGGCTGAATCCAGAAAAGTCAACTCCTTCTTTGGTTTCATCACGCCTTCCTTCTAACGGTTGGTTGAAAATGGCTTCGCTTAGGGAAACAGGTTGTTAATCGCCAGTTCTACAAGGTCAAGAATATAAAATGTCCCCGGAAAAAAGGTAAAAAATATTGAAAAAAGCGCGGTAATCGCCAGCGGTATCACCATGAAAAGAACAAGCGGCCTTTCCTTTTCTTTGTTGCTAAGATCTATTGTGCCCCCGGTAGCCTCTTTTCCCGGTTTTTCAAAGAAGGCGGTCTTAACAACCGGAAAAAAATAGATCACATCTAAAAGAGAACTCGTTAAAATTACACCTAAAAATATAAGTGAGCCGGCCTGGATGGTTCCCAGACAAAGGAACCATTTGCTGATAAAGCCGGTTACAGGCGGGGCGCCGCACATGCCTATCGCCCCGATGGTAAAAGCGATCATCGTTACCGGCATTTGCTTTCCGACCCCTGCCATTTGGCTGACCTGTTTTTTTCCCGTAACCACCATTACCGCGCCGGCGCATAGAAACAGCGTAATCTTCATGAATCCGTGAAAGGGAATATGGACCATCGCCCCTTTAATGCCGTAAGGGCTTAAGAGCGCTATCCCAAAGAGAATATAGGAAAGCTGGCTGATGGTCGAATAGGCCAGCCGTCGCTTGAGGTTGTCTTCACCGATGGCAAAAAAAGAAGCTACGATCATTGTAAAAGAAGCCACCACACCTAGCATTATCCCGAGGCCGAGGGCTTCGACCAGATCGATACCGAACACATAACAGACAATTCTCACAAACCCGAAAACACCGGCCTTGACAACGGCCACGGCATGCAACAGGGAGCTTACCGGTGTGGGCGCCACCATAGCGGCGGGCAGCCAGGAGTGAAAAGGCATCCAGGCCGCTTTCATGGAGCCCAGGGCAAACAGAACAAATAGCAGAATCAGGGTGCTTTTCGGGGCTGAATCCGCCGTTAGGATTCCTCCTTCGGCAAAGGTAGTCGTGCCCGTCAGAGAATAGGTCAGCACCACCGCGGCAAAAAGGAACCATCCGGAGATAAGCAAATAGGCCAGGTATTTGCGCGTGGCGGCAAATGCTTCCTCGTCCTCGTGATGAGCGACCAGCCAGTAGGTGGACAAGGTCAGTGCTTCGTAGAATACGTAAAAGGTGATCAGGTTTTCGGACAGGGCGATGCTTACGGCTGAGAAAATCGCCAGGGCAAACATAAAATAGTATCGGGTTTGGGCATGTTCATTCAACGCCCGCATATAGCCAATGGAGTAAAGTGAGACCAGAATCCAGAGGAACGAAGAGGTGATGGCAAAGAGAAGGCCGAATGCATCCACCCGGTAACTCAAATCAATCCCGGGGGCTATGGTGATCAAATGACTGCGGAGGATGCTGCCTTGCAGAATCATGGGGGCCATTGAGATAATAACGACGAATTGGAGACAGGCAGCGACAATCGTGCAACTTTCCCTGATGTTGGACCGCTTTCGAAATACAAGGATCAACAGGGCGCAGATCATGGGACATGCCAGTGCCAAAAGGGGCCTGATGGATTCGGTAACCTCATTCATGGCGCACCCTCCAGCCCGAAACCCGCATTAATTGCGTCGAGAAGTGGTGAGAAGGCCCCGGAGATCCAGGCGATGCCGATAACAAAGGACAAAATTCCGAGGGACAAACAGGGTATAAGCATGCTGAGCGGCATCTCGTTCAGCGCGGGAGCAACGTTTACAGCAGCCTCTTTGGGGGTTTT
>JASFGM010000140.1:0-6951 GCA_050123755.1 Desulfobacterales bacterium | reverse complement strand
GGGCAAGGCGCAGGCCGATCGAGAAAGCGCAGCATACATGGGTATGTGAGCATTTATCGGAGGCCTGCAACGCAGCCATTGGGCCTTAGATGGGGTTTTGAAACCACTTCTGGCATTCAAATTGAGGCTGAAGAGGAGGCAAAATGAGTGATGAACTAAAATCTAGCGCCCAAAAGGTTCAGGAAGCGTTGCATACGCTGGGCCTAACCTGTGAGGTTGTGCAAATGCAGGCAACGACTCGAACCGCAGAAGATGCTGCCCAGGCGGTCGGATGTGAAGTGGGGCAGATTGTAAAATCGCTTATTTTTGAGGGTAAGCAGTCCCACCGGCCTATTTTGGTGGTTGCCAGTGGTGCCAATCGTGTAAATGAAAAAATACTGGGTCAACAAATATCTGAGCCCGTAAAAATGGCAAATGCTGATTTTGTCCGTGAAATGACCGGCTTTGCTATTGGCGGTGTCCCGCCACTTGCTCACCGCCGTCCGCTGACGGTTTTTATTGATGAAGATCTTCTGGCATATGCAGAAATCTGGGCAGCCGCCGGGACACCTCGCGCTGTTTTTAAGTTAACACCCGACGAACTCAAAATGATCACCAATGGAACGGTCATAGCGGTCAAGTAGGTCATAATTATAGATAAAGCTGAAAACGAAAGCATCCTTATTAAGGCTTCCAGAAGGAGCTTTTAAATCCGAAACTCGAAATTCGAAATTCGAAACAATCCCGAAATTCAAAATCCGAATGCTCAAAACATTCACCTTGTTTTGAATTTTGGTCATTTGAAATTCGTATTTGTTTCGGCCAATTTTATATAATCAGGCGATATTCGGATTTCGAATTTTTAGGACTTATTAGGACTAAAATTTTAATGGGGGATGGGTAACCGGTGATTAGATCTCTTCAAAAAATGCCAGCAAGGGGAAATTTTATATTTTACGCTTTTCCCTATGCCCTATGCGCTTTGCCATCGATCAACCGATGGAGACCTGTAGCACATCCCGCCTGGCATTTACCCGCTGAATCGTAATTTGAATCAGATCTTCCGGTTTTAAATCGATACCTGTCGGTATGGGCATATCGCACTCAAGCATATATTGGGTTAAGAGTATCTGATAATTTCTGCGGGTCTTGTGCAGTACGATGGCTTCCTCCTTTTGCCCAATTTGGTTCTCAAGATACTTCAAAAGCCAATAGCGGTGACGGCTGAACTGAAACCGACCCACATAATTCATCGGCACTTCGAGCAATTGGATGATTTCAGTGACCTGCTCGGCTGTATAGGCCTCTTCCAACCCCAGCGATGCTCTTATCTGCCGTTGCGTGACTAAATCGGAGTATTTTCGAATGGGTGAAGTAGCGGTAACATATGCATCCAGGCCCAACCCCGAATGCCAGTCTGGATTGGCACTTAAAATAAACCGGCTCAACAGCCTGCGTTGCATCCAGTTTTGAAACAAGGTGCCGGCATTATTTTTATATAAACGTTCCCGTGGTTCCGGTTGAGATCTAAATATCGCCGCTAAGCGCTGCTCCTTCAAATATTTAGCCATCAACCAGTTGGCCATAATCATTATTTCTGAAACCAGCATTCTTCCCGGACTCTCGCGATTTATCCGGTTTACGGAAATGTCCCGCTTTTCATTGACCCAAACATTGATTTCCGGCACGGTGATCTGCACCGCCCTGGCATCGAGCCTTTTCTTGCGGAATTTTTCGGCAATATCTCGCAAAATCAATATATTTCGGTTTTCTTCAGCATCAACATTAACGTCATAGTATGTAAGCTGGTGCTTGACTTTAATTAAACTCGGAAAAATTTCATAACCCATGACCTCAGCCAAAGGGCTCAGATCAATCATAATGCTGATCGCCGGGCGCAGTTGCCCGGCTTTCAGGCTGCAGAGTCCCTCGGCAAGAGCGGCTGGCAGCATGGAAATTTTTTGATCCGGCATATAAATGGAACTGCCTCTTGAAAGGGCTTCCTGATCAACAACATCGCCTTTTTGAATAAAATGACCGACATCAATAATGTGTACACCCAGACGGAAGGAATCTCCCTTTTTTTCAATGCTTAAGGCGTCATCAAAATCTAAAGTACCCTGACCATCAATGGTCATTAAGGGCATATCCGTTAAGTCCCTGCGAGACGCTTCAAATGAAGCGATCGAATCTGAGCCGACAAGTTGCCTGGCAACGGCCAGAACCTTTTCAGGAAAATCAGCCGACACATGGTAGCGGTGCAGATCAATGTTTTCATCTTCATCATAGACACCAAGCTTTACAAGGATCTCAAAAATATCATCACTGCTTTTAATTCCCGCCCTGGCAATCAGTGCCCTTGCAATGGTATAATTTTTACTTTCTTTTTCAAACAGATAGAAGGATCTCAGAATCTCAATATATTGCTGGATATCATCGCCAAAAGATTGGGGATTTACGGTTCCGGAGGTTTTCAGCACGCTTTTGAGCCAGCTTCCCCCTGCTTCAATTATCTTATTTTTACGTTGCTCCTGTTGCCGCTGGGCGGCGAGCCGCTCTACCTGCTTTTCTGAATTGGGAAAGAACCCATCCGGATCGAATTTAAAATAAAGCCGATCATTAAACAACGCACGCATAACAGCAGATTCATGGTCTCCCGAAGCGCTTTCCGGAAAACACAATTCGGTCATGGTGGCCAGGTCGATCCAATTTTGTTCAGAATTGAGCACCTCCCACAAATCCCTGATGTCGATATTTTGGATCAATTTTTGGCGTTTTTGAACAACTTGCTTTAAGGCATCGACCATCTGATCTCTGCCCAAGGTAAGATCAAGGCGGTTCTTATCTTTATGCAGCAATCGTTTGCAGGAAAGGTTGACCTCTCGATTGTTTTCCGTTAACAACCTTATCCGCTGGTTCTTGACTTCAAGAACCACCGCACACATAATTTTCTGGCGGTCTATATATTCAACAATACTTCCGGATTCCATAAAAATTACCATAACAACCGACCTCAGTGAAGTCAACGTAAGAAAGGATATGGTATATTTTCAAATTGTTATAAAATACACTGAATATCATGAAATCCATCGCCTTAATCAAGCCATATTTTAAAGAAAACCGCGGGAAAATTGCCATCGGTCTGCTCAGTTTAATTATTGTAGACGTGTTGCAGCTTTTTATTCCACGCATCATCAAATGGACGGTTGATGGGCTAACTGCTTTGCACATCGATCTTAGGCAGCTGCTGATTTATGCGATCTACATGGCGGTCATTGCCGTGTTGATTGGTGCCTTCCGGTATGTGTGGCGACGCTGTCTGCTGGGAACATCACGGCGAGTGGAAGAGGGCCTGCGCAACCGCCTTTTCACTCACATTCAAACCCTGTCGGCATCCTATTTTAATCGCACCCCAACCGGTGATTTAATGGCCCATGCCACCAATGACATCCAACAAATCCGAATGGCAACCGGAATGGGAATGGTGGCCTTAAACGATGCCATCGTGCTGGGGGCTGCCGCCATCGGCTTTATGCTCTATATCAATGTAACCCTGACCCTTTTTGTATTGATCCCCATGCCGCTGATTTCCATCAGCACCCGGTTTTTCAGTAAAAAAATGCACCACCGCTATCAAGCCGTTCAGGCCGCTTTTTCAGATCTGACCGAGGTCATCCGGGAGCGCTTTGCCGGAGTTCGCATCATCAAAGCCCATAACCGTAAAGAAAAGGAAGCCGCCCGGGTGAAGGCAGTCTCAGAAGATTACATTAAAGAAAACCTGGGCTTGGTAAAAATTGTGGGATCTTTTTTCCCCATGATGCTTCTTTTTACAAATTTAAGCCTGGCGATCGTATTGTACCTTGGCGGGCGCCAAACCATTGCCCTGACCATTTCGCCGGGAGACTTTGTGGCCTTTATCAGCTATCTGGGAATATTGACCTGGCCGATGATGGCTCTGGGTTGGGTCACCAATTTGATTCAGCGCGGACGGGCTTCGCTGGATCGGATCGACCGAATTTTGCAAACCCATCCTGAAATTAAAAATCGAGCGAATGCCGTGACCCTGAATCAAATTCACGGTCGGATCGTTTTTGAGGATGTTGATTTTGCTTATAACCATAATGGGGCCGGGAGCGCCGCCGCGCTTTCAGGAATTCGTCTGGAGGTGGCGCCCGGAAAAGTCTTAGGCATTGTCGGCCCTCCCGGCAGTGGAAAAACAACGCTGCTGAGTCTAATCCCCAGGTTATATGACGTGTCCCGGGGGGGTGTCTTCCTTGACGGCAAAGATGTCCGCTCATTGCAGATTGACGATTTGAGATCGAATATTGCCTATATGCCCCAGGAGCCCTTTTTATTCGCCGGAACCATCCGGGAAAATCTCACTTTTGGCAATCCATTAATCCAAGAAACGCAACTGAAAATGATTACCCAAAAAGCAGCGCTCTACGATACGATCCGTTCCTTTCCGAATGGCTTTGAAACCATTGTCGGTGAAAAAGGGGTTATCCTCTCCGGCGGTCAAAAGCAACGCATTGCGCTGGCCCGCTGCCTGCTCCAAGAAGGTGCTGTTTTAGTTCTGGATGATCCCATCAGCCAGGTTGACCTGGAAACAGGGACCGCCATTATCGATATGATCAAGTCGATGATCGGTGAAAAGACGATAATCATTGTCTCCCATCGCATTTCCGCGGTGCGTTTTACGGATCAAATTATCGTTCTGGAAAAGGGATGCATAGTTGAACGCGGCACGCACCGGGAATTGATTGTAACCGATCAATATTATGCCAAAACATTTCAACTTCAAGAAATTGAAGAGGGTGTAAATGCATCTTGATTATGGATATTTTGAGGAAAGCCAGCTGGGCAAAACTTATGATGTCAAGCTGTTGAAGCGGCTCTATCCGTTTATCCGCCCATATAAGCTCATGATATTATGGTCCATTGTTTTGGTTTTGGGCATAACCGCCCTGGAGCTTGCGCTGCCCTATGTTACCAAGGTCGCCATTGACCGCTATATCGTGCCGCAAACCCAGGATGGGGTTGAAGCGGGTTTGCAGACCGCTGAAACCCGCAGCAGGTATCTCAAAGCCGATCTAAGGAACCCCCGGCAACGCAAAATTGTGGAGAAATACAGAGATTTGTTTAAAATTGAAGACCAAACAGCCTTTATTTCATTTAATGCCGTCAAGCGCCTTCAAAAATCCGATCTGAAAATTTTGCGCCAAAACGACCTTGCCGGTCTTGGCATGATGGCAGCGATTTTCCTGGCGGTCGTATTTTTAGATTTCATTCTCAATTTTAGCCAAAAAATGATTATGGAATACTGCGGTCACATGATCATGCACGATTTGAGGATGAAGCTTTTTAATCATATACAGGGCCTGGCAATTGAATTTTTCACCCGCAATCCGGTGGGACGCCTGGTGACCCGGGTGACCAATGACGTCCAAAATATGCACGAGTTATTTACCTCGGTAATTTCGCTGGTATTCAAAGACTTTTTCCTGCTTGTTGGCATTGCTGCGGTGATGCTGGTTCTCAACTGGAAGCTCGCCCTGGTTTCGTTCACCGTCCTGCCGGTTGTGGTCTACGCTTCTGTCAAATTTTCGGTAAAGGCCCGGGACATTTTCCGGGTCCTGAGAATTAAAATAGCCGAAATTAACACCCGCTTTGCCGAAACCATTGAGGGCATCGGGGTCATTCAACTCATGCGCCAGGAATCGGAAAATTACAAAAAATTCCATAAGCTAAATCACGATAATTATCTGGCCGGCATGCGACAGATACACGTGCTGGCCGTTTTTATGCCGATCATCGAGCTGCTGGGCGTCATTGCCGCTGCCCTGGTGATCTTTTACGGCGGCAGCCGGGTTTTAAATGGCGCTCTTAGTCTGGGAACGCTGGTGGCATTTATTTCGTATATTAGAATGTTTTTCAGGCCCATAAGGGACCTGGCGGAGAAATACAATATTCTGCAAAATGCCATGGCGTCGGCCGAAAGAATATTGGTGATTCTGGATACCCAAAATACATTGCCGCAAGCAAAGCCGCAGATCCGGATTCCAAATTTGGACGGTATTCGCGAGATCAGAATTGAAGATGTTTCCTTCAGTTACATCGGTAACGAAAAAATCCTTAAAAATATATCTTTTCGGATTAAAGCCGGGGAAACAGTCGCCGTGGTGGGCCCTACCGGGGCCGGGAAAACTTCGCTTGTCAATCTGATCCCCCGATTCTATGACCCGACATCGGGCCGCATCCTCATCAATGATATCGATATCAGAGAATTAGACACCGCTGTTTTTCTGGATAAAATAGCGCTGGTAATGCAGGAGCCGTTTCTGTTCTCAGGCACCATCCGGGAAAATATATTTGATACCACCCAGGGCTTGACGGAAAAAAAGGTTCAGGCGGTCATTGACGCCGCAAACTGCCAAACCTTGATCCAACGCCTACCCGATGGTTTGGAAACGTTTCTGTCTGTGGGTGGCACATCCATCTCGAGCGGGGAACGCCAGCTGATTTCGATTGCCAGGGCATTTGCCAGAAATCCCCAGCTGATTTTATTTGATGAGGCCACCTCATATATCGATTCGCAGACCGAACTGTGGATCCAGCAGGCCCTTGAAAAACTCATGCAAAACCGAACCGCAATGATCATTGCCCATCGGCTATCCACCGTGCGCCATGCCGACCGAATCTTGGTCTTGAACCGGGGCCGCATCATCGAAAGCGGCACCCATGCCGAGTTGATGGACCGGCAAGGATTCTACTATCGTCTCAGCCAGCTTCAGAATTAGCTCTAAAAGAAGGTGTCAGGTTTCAGGTGTCAGGTTTCAGCAAACAGATGACATATTGTGGAATCTGACAATTCTCAACGTCATCAGGTTCGTAATCCTGACACCTGAACACTGACACCCGAAACCTTTTTTATCTGACACCTGAACGCTGACACCTGGCACCTGGCACCTT
>JASFGM010000139.1:0-6960 GCA_050123755.1 Desulfobacterales bacterium | reverse complement strand
AACATCTTGCGGCAGCCGATAACAGGGAATCCCGTAGCGCATCATTCCGCCGGGTTTTTTCCGGGCTTCAAAGACGGTGACCTGATGACCTTTTTTCCGCAGATAAAAAGCAGCCGTGAGACCGGCGGGCCCGGCGCCGATCACGGCAACCTTGTGCCCCGTATCCGGTGCGGTGCCTGACATCCATTCTGAAAAATTCCCGGCTTTATCTGCCGCATAGCGCTTGGCCGCACAGATAGAGATGGATTCGCCGACCTCGCCTCTTTTACAGGCGGTTTCGCAGGGGTGGGTGCAGACTCTGCCCAAGATACCGGGAAACGGCGCTTTTTCGATGATCAATTTACAGGCTTCATCCGGTTTGTCGTCGGCAATGTGCCGCAGATATCCGGGCACGTCGATTCCGGCCGGACAGGCTTCGGTGCACTGCGGCTTTTGCGGTATCCGTTTTTCAGGTCCGATGGCCCGCAGCGTGCGCGTGATATCCATGATTTTTATACCGTTGGGGCAGGCATCTTCACATCTGCCGCAAACAGCACAGAACCACGGCATGCTTGACCCGGCAATCTCATCGATCAGATCAAGCTCGACGTGCCGCACTAACCGCCGTATGTTAAATTCATTGACACCGGTAATCGGACAGGCCGAACTGCAGCGCCCGCACTGCTCACAATATCGGAACATCTCGATGTCGTTGAATCTTTCTGCGAATTTTTTGTTGTCGGTCATTAGTTATAGGCCTCTTACATAAAGTCGACACCTAAACATCATGCACTTTGATTCAGTGAGAGCGGCTTCCAGCCGCGATAAAAAATCTGTTATCAATACCTTAATCGCGGCTGGAAGCCGCTCCCACAGTTGATAAGTTTTTTATTCTAGAGTCCCAGATCCTTTATCATCGTCCTCATTGTGTTGGCGAATTTAGGCCCATCAGCAGCAGAGCACCAGACATTCCAGAGCTTTTCCGGGTCGTATCCGGCCTTGGCCAGCTTTCGCTTGGCCCGTTTCAGTCGTTTTTCGGCGGCATAATTGCCTTCAATATAATGGCAGGTCGGAAACTCACATCCGGCCACCAGCACCCCGGCAGCGCCCAGTTCAAAGGGCCGCTGCATCATCTTCATTGAAACCCGCGCCGAGCACATCACGCGGATAAGGCGTGCGTTGGACGGATACTGAAGCCGGCTGACACCGGCCATATCCACCCCCCCCAGGGCGCACCAGTGACAGACAAATGCAATGATTTTCTTTTCGGCCTCTTCTTCGAGGGCGGCTTCGACCTGGGCAAAAACCTGTTCGTCCGAATAGTGGACAATATTGATGCATTCATTCGGACAGTCTGCGGCACAAAGCCCGCACCCTTTGCATAGCGCCTTGATGACGTTCGGGTTTTCTTCTTCATCGACTTTTATGGCACTATAAGGGCACCGTTTGGAGCAAAGACCGCATTGGGAGCAATCCGTCAGATCGATATCAGCGACGATACCTTCGGTTTCGATGAAGCCCTTTTGCATCGGAATGGATGCTTTCATGGCAGCGCCGATGCCCTCCTCACAGCTTTCTTTGAAGGTCATCGGTGCTTTCGCACAGCCGGCAAGAGAAATCCCATCGGTGGCAAACTCCAGCGGACCGAGCTTAACATGGGATTCCTGGAAAAACCCCTCGGGATTCGCCGACACTTTCAGCAGGCCTTTAACTTCTTCGACGGAGTCATTGCCCTTAAAGGCAGTGGTCAATACAACTAAGTCGGAAGAAAGTTCAAATTCTCTGCCTACCAGCAAATCGTAAACCTTCACTTTAAGGTCACCGTTTTGTTTTTGAACCTCAGGATAGCGATCATCCGGAAATCTTAAAAATTTAACGCCCAGACGTTTGGCCAACTGTTGGGCACTACCCTCTTCTTTGATCAAACTCATATCCCGATACAGAATGTGAACGTTGGTATCTTTGCATAAATGTTTAATGGCAACTGCATTTTTTAACGACGTATGGCATCCGATATTGCAGCACCCCCGGGTTTCATTTTTGGAATTCACACAGCTGACCATGACCACGTTTTTCACATCGCCCAGCTGCTTGTTCCTCAATTGATTGTCGAGCTGAAGCTGGGTGATTACGCGGGGGTCATTGCCGTATTCAAACTGACCTTCCGGTTCGAGTTCCTGCATTCCGGTCGCAACGATAATTGTTGATATATCAAGCTTTTCTGATGAATTATCGCCATTTTGTTTAAGTTTAACTTTATAATTTCCGATGTACCCTTGAATTGATTGGATCTGCGTATCAATAAAAACTTTGATATTGGGATGCGATTGAACCTGGTCCACCCTGGCCTGTGTCACTCTGGCGGCCGGCGCTTTATGATTGTCATGGGAAATAAAACAGATCTGATTCAATAGGCCGCCCAACTGCGGTTCTTTTTCGACGATATAGGCATTGAATCCCTGATTGGCGACACTTAAGGCCGCATTCATACCCGCCATGCCGCCGCCAATCACCAGACAATCGGTTTTAACCGGCAGGCGGATTTCCTGTCCCTCTTCAAGCAGCGCCGCTTTGGCCACGCCCATTTTAATCAGATCTTTGGCTTTTTCGGTGGCAATTTCCGGTTCTTTCATATGAACCCAGGAAACCTGTTCGCGAATGCTGACGAATTCCAGAAGATAGGGATTGACGCCGGCTTCTTTGGTGGTCCTTTTAAAAAGGGGTTCGTGGGTTCGCGGCGTGCAGGATGCCACCACAACCCGGTTGATTTTATGCTCCTGGATGAGTTCTTGCATCTGGGTCAGATAATCAACAGAGCAGGACCAGCGCCCCTCATCTGCCATAACGACATGTTGCAGTTCTCTGGCATACTCCACAACCGCCGGCACATCCACCACACCGGCGATATTGGTACCGCAGTCGCAGACAAACACGCCGATTCTGATTTCTTCCTGCATAGGATTTTCCTAACCTGTTAATATTCAATATGAAACAGCCTTCATACTGGCGGCCGTGGCCTGCGCCACTGATTCGGCAATATCGATCGGACCGGTGGCGCCGCCGCACAGATAGATCCCCTCCACATCGGTATCCAGGGGCGCCAGCAGCGGATCTTTTTCCTTAAAGTAACCCAGTTCGTTCAGCTTTATCTTCAACGCCTTGGCCAATCTTTTGTTGCGATCATTGGCCATGATCCCGGTGGCAAGCACCAGTAATTCGACTTCGTGCGTTTGCACCTCTCCGGTGTCCAGATTTTCGTAACGCAATGTTAAGTTTTGGGTTTGCGGGTCTTCAAAAACTTCATAGGGCCGGCCTCTGACATAACGCACACCGTTCTCATTGGCTTTGCGGTAAAACTCCCAGAAGCCTTTACCGTAGGCCTTTAAGTCATTATAGAAAATAGTGGTTTCCACCGCTGCATCGTGTTCCTTGGTGATAATCGTTTGTTTGGCGGAAACCATGCAGCATATTTTTGAGCAATACGGTGTGCCCTTGCCGTCTGCCAGTCCCCGACCGGCACATTGAATCCAGGCAATCTTTTTGGCATGGGTCTTGTCCGAGGGCCGGATAATTTCACCGGATGTCGGGCCGCCGGCATTCATCAGTCTCTCGAACTCGGTATTGGTAATCACATTTTCAAATTTATCGTAGCCCAGCAAATCACCCGCCGGAGGCGCATTTTTTATACCGGTCGACACAACAATGCTTTTTACTTCCAGGTCCAACTTTTTATTGGACTGCCAGAGGGTAATGGCTTTCTTGCCTTCTTTTTCACAGGCCTTGACACACAACGCAATCGGACATTCGCGGCACTGGCTGCAATCTACGGCGCAGTCACCGATACAGGCGCCATCTTTGCGCATCTCGCCGAACCGGCAACTGGGGTCCACTGTCACCACATTGGGAACTGCCTGGGGAAAGGCCATCGAAACCAGCTTGCGCATTCCACCGACCTTACCATCCAGCGGATCCGCAACACTCACCGGGCAAGCCTCAACACAGGCCCCGCATCCGGTGCATTTTTGCTCATCCACATATTTGGCCTTTTGCATCAGTTTGACCTTGAAAGTTCCGTTGACCTTTTTGACTTTGCGGACTTCGGTGTTGGTTAATATTTCAATATTTTCATGATTGTCGACTTCATACATCTGGGGTGCTTCAATACAGATAGAACAATCATTGGTGGGAAAGGTCTTGTCCAGCCTGGCCATCATACCGCCGATGCTGGGGGTATCATCGATCAGATAGACCTTGGTTCCATATTTAGCAGCGTTCATGGCGCAATTTATGCCGGCAATGCCGCCGCCAATAACCAGAATTGAATCACTCATAATCTTGCCTCAAACCGATTCATAAAATTTATAGCTATATTGCAGCGTATCACTCTCAGTATAATGGGATTCACTAACACTTTTGATTGGAATATTGGAATAATGGGCACGGAGTGAAGCGTTAGCGCTATAATGGAATATTGGGTCGAAAGTCTGAAAAGAAAAAAGGGCTTCCCCTCTATTCAAAAACCCATTATTCCATTATTCCACCATTCCATCAATCCAAGTAGAGGGCATAGGCAAATTTGCTAGAAATGTTCTTTTTGATAGCTTAACTAGTGACTATATCTCTGTGATTATGATAGCCTTGGATTTACACACCGCTGTGCACGTCAAACATCCCATGCAGTTCTGAGGTCTGACGGGAATCGCCTTGTGCGGCATTTCGAATACATCCACCGGGCACATCTTTAAACACTCCTCACAGGAATCGCATTTGTCCGGATCCACATGTACCAGATAGACCTCGTAGTTTCTTAGTGTCTTTGGCATAATTTGTCTCTGTTGGTGTCGTATCGATTTAAGCTTTTCTTATCTAACTTCCAGGTACTTTTCCCTTTAGCCAACTAACAAATCCGAATATCAAATGACATAAATTCGAAACAATAATGCTTTCCGATTTGAAAGAATGGCCCTTTCAAGATTTAAAATATTTGAACATTCGTATTTTGAATTTGTTACGAATTTCTAATTTCGTGCTTCGGATTTTATCCTATTTGTATTTCTCTATGGCCTTCTTAAATCCGGGCATTGAATTTTGAATCACCTCATCGTCCACGCAAAAAGCGATGCGGAAATGGCCGGGCCCGTCAAAACCAGTGCCGGGCACCACCAATACTTTTTGCGCCTTTAATGTATTTACAAATTCAACATCATCCGAGATCGGGGAACGCGGGAAAAGATAAAATGTTCCCGATGGTTTGATAAATTCATATCCAAAGCTGGCCAATCCCTCGCAAAGCATGTCCCTTTTGCGGGCATAGTCGGCAATTTCGACGCTCATACCCTGCATGCAGGCAACCACACGCTGCATCAGCGCCGGCGCATTGACAAATCCAAGAATTCTATTGGCCACCGCCATGCCGGAAATCAGTTCGTTTTTATAGGTGGCCGCCGGATTGACCGCGATAAATCCGATGCGCTCGCCTGGAATAGAAATGTCTTTGGAGTAAGATGTGCCGATAATGCTGTTCTTATAGCTGGTAAAGATGCTGGGAACTTCAACGCCGTCGTAAACGATTTTGCGATAGGGTTCATCTGATATCAAATAGATCGTGCGATTATATTCCTGGCCCTTTTTTTCCAACAGCTCACCGAGCGCCAGAAGATCTTTTTCAGGATAAACCTGGCCGGTCGGATTATTCGGTGAATTGATCAATACCGCTTTTGTATTTGGGGTGATGGCCGCGGACATCGCATCCAGATCAAGCTGAAAATCGGGTTTGGTTGGGACCGTTTTCAAGAGACCGCCGTGATTGTCGGCATAGAATTTGTACTCGACAAAGCAGGGCGCGGGTGTCAGGACTTCATCACCGGTATCCAGAACCGTTTTTAAGGCAACATTCAGGGCGCCCGATGCCCCGCAGGTCATCATCACTTCCTTATCTGTGACCGGGGCCTTCTGTTCTTCGGCCAGATAATCGGCCACAGACCCGCATACCATCGGATAACCGGTATTGGGCATGTAGCAATGATCCCCAAGTCCGCAGGAATCCACCGTGTCTCTTAATATTTCGTTGAATTTTTCGGGCGGCGGCAAATTGGGGTTGCCCAGGCTGAAGTCATAAACGTTTTCGGCCCCGTACTCGGCCTTCAATTGAGCCCCCTCCTCAAACATTTTGCGGATAAAAGAGGCCCGCGAAATGATATCTTCAATTTTTTTCGATATTGTCATTTTTTAAAACCTCAAGTTTTGGGTTACGCGTTGCGTGTTGCGCGCTATGTGTTGCGGGTTAGGAGTTTGAAATGGAAAGTTCCTTATTAAAAGGACGCGCAACGCGGAACCCGCAACTCGCAACAGCGTTTTAGCGCTCCTCGAATTCTTTCCACTTATAGTCTATCAATTCCAGCAGTACCCCATTGACCTTCTTCGGATGCACAAAGGCAAACTCACAGTCCCTGAACGGTCTGGCGCCACCGATAAAGGGATAATCTTTTTCTTTTAATTCGGCCATGGCCTCGCGGGTGTTGTCGACATTGAAGCTGATGAGCATGACCCCCTCGCCTCTTTTTTCGATAAATTTGGCGACATCGCCGTCCGGAGTGGTCGATTCCATCAGCTCAAACCCGACTTCGCCGACCCAGTATCTGGCGACCTTGATTTTTTCAGGTTCATCAATATATTCATCGTCCGGCTTTGATTTGCCCAAGACCGGCTCCCAGACTTTACGCGCTTCTTCAAGGTTTTTAACGGCAATGCAGATATGATCCACTTTATTCACTTTCATTGATGACTCCTTGTTTTTAATGGGTTTCCGGTTGGCCGGTTTTTATAAAGATCTAACTTTTTCTATCCCTAAAACCAGACGTGAATCAAAGAAACAGATGTCTTGCGTTTCCTCGCCTATCCGGGCCTGAATCCACTTAAAATGTAACCTTTTCAAGCGGTATGCTGATGGCATCATCCGGGCAGATAATTCCGCACTCGTTG
>JASFGM010000138.1:0-7014 GCA_050123755.1 Desulfobacterales bacterium | reverse complement strand
ATTATTTATATAACATATTGAAATTTCTAATTAAAAAAAGAGAAAAGCAATGATGGAAAAAATATAAATCTTTTTTCAGGCAGCGGTTTTAGACACCGGCTTAGCGGTGCGGCTTGGCGTGGATCCCACACAGCAAATTCAGGAACAAAACAGGGTGTGATTTTTTTGTCTGACAGTTTTAGTTATAAATTAAGTTTTTTCAATAGGTTAAACAAGAGCTGGTTTCGATGGAGAACAAAAACGGCGCCAGTTTAGAGCGCAAATCAGCCCGCTTGGTATTATTAAATTAATTTATAACTATTAATTGTTTTAATATTTCAGCACTTTTTAGGTTGCAGCGTCACACGGACAAGATCATATCAGCACATTATTCAGATATTCATTTTAAAGGCAGGAGATTTAAAATATAATGTAATTTCAAAGTATTATCTTAAACTCTATCAATAATCGACCCTTGGTTTGAAATGGGGGACAGCGATGCCGTTGAGGATCACTAAAGTTTTAATTTCAAATTTGAAATTAAAAAATTTAACAGGCAGGTGATTGGGGATCGTTAAAATCTTAGCTGGAGCGGATATAATCAACCGCATTCTGCAGCATCCGGATGCCCACCGTGGGCCCGGAATCCGGTGTTTGGCCCTGCCGCCTGGCCTTTTCACGGTGACGGGTCCAATCCGGGTGATTGGTCCAGTGGTTGTAAGCTTCCGGGTGGGGCATCAGGCCAAAGATTCGGCCGGTGGGGTCACAGATGCCGGCGATGTCGTCTAATGATCCATTCGGGTTGGCCGGAAAGCGGCCCCGGGCTGGTTTTCCATCCGGCCCGGCATATTGCAGCGCAATCTGGTTATTTTCCCGTAAGCGGGCAAGTGTTTCGTCATCGGCATAAAATTTACCTTCCCCATGGCGCACGGGAAACTCGGCGGTATCGATTCCGCTGGTAAACACACAGGGCGAAGCCGGGTTGGGCTTTAAATAAACCCATTGGTTTCTGAAATTGCCGCAATCATTAATCGTCAGCGCCACCGATCGCCGGGTATAATCCTGGTTAAAACACGGTAAAAGGCCGAGATTAACGAGCGCTTGAAATCCGTTGCAAATGCCCAGAACCAGATTGCCGCCATCGACAAATTCAAGCATCTTGTCGCCGATATTGGTTTTAAGCCGTAAGGCCTGGATCACGCCGGCACCATGATCGTCGGCCCAGCTAAAACCGCCGATAAACACGATAATCTGAAAGTCCTCCAGGCGAGCGCTACCATCAATCAGAGAATTGATGTGGACCGACCGCGTTTTGGCCCCGGCAAGCTCAAAAGCATAGGCGGTTTCAGTGTCACAGTTTAATCCAAAACCGGACATAATCAGTACATTTACATCAGACATATGTGTTCTCCGATTCTCTCCGGTATCAAGGTGTCAGGTGTCAGTCACCTGGTTCAAAGGTTCACCGTTCAGAGGTTCAAAGGTTAGATGGTATCCTGCCTCTTGTCACTGGCTACTGGCTTCTGGCAATATAACTTTGAAAGGAAGCGAGGAGCCAGCTGCGAGCAGCCAGCGACCCGCAGCCAGAAACCAGTAGCCAGAGGCCCCAACCCTTGAACCCCTGAACCCAGAACCCTGAACCTCTGCGCTATATCAGCTTCCCAAAAGGCTTTTTCCAGGCGCTTTTCAATTCGTTAAGCGGCAGCGAAAGGATGATTTTTTGATCGAGTCCCTTAACTTCAAATTGAGGTGTTGCAGTTACCGTTCCGATGCAGGCGCAGGCAATATTCTTAAACTGCTTTTCAAAGACCTGACGGCTTTTGGGATCAATCGTCACGATAAAACGACCGGCCGACTCTGAAAACATCACCGCATCGTCGCGATCCACATGGTCCACCGGTACCTGATCCAGTTCGATCTGCATGCCCAAATTGCCCCCCATGGCCACCATTGCCAGGTGCACTCCCAAACCACCACGGTAGATACCGTGGGCAGAGGCCACATGCCCCTGCGCGATTGACTGACTTAATTTGCGGTAAACAGCTAAAAATATTTCGGTTCGAACCTGCGGCACGTTTAAGCCGACTTCGCCGAGATGGGCATAATACTCCGAAGCGCCCAGTTCGTTGCGGGTATCCCCCAAAACGTAGACCAGATCCCCCGCAAATTTGCTGTCCATGGAAATACAGCGGCCAATATCGTTAATGACCGACACTGCTGAGAATTGAAGCGTTTCCAAAGCCGACACTTTATGCATCTTGCCATCCGGGTCCGACAGGTAGCCATCCACATACATACTATCTTTGCCGGACAGCAGTGGTATTTCATAAGCCTGACACACATCCCGCAGGGCCCGGCAGGCCCGCACCAGTTGGGCGGCCTTTAATTTGCCATCCGGGTTATCCGTAGGATGGTACTGAATATTGGGCCAGCAGAAATTATCCACGCCGCCAATGTGATCCAGGTCGGCCCCCACCGCTACCAGGCGTCGCACGGCTTCATCGATACTGCAGCCGGCCATATGGTAGGCATCAATGGCTGAATAGGCCGGCAGTAAAGCCTGGGTAAATGCCAGACCCCTTAAAGACGGCAACACCGGCCGAATAACACTGGCATCGCTGTTGATATCCCTTTCAGCTCCCACCAACGGCTTGATCACACTGGTTCCCTGGACTTCGTGATCATATTGGCGAATGATCCATTCCGTCGAGCAGATATTGGGACGCGCAAGCAGGGCCTTGATTAAGCGACCATAATCATCCGGTGCATCGACGACCGGTTCGACCCGCCCCCTTTGTTCGGGGGGCGTCCACTCGGCCTCAAATTCCCACTGCGGAAAACCGGATTGAAGCAAGTTCATATCCACATACGCACAGGTTTTGCCCTCGTAGCGAATATGGAGTTTACCCGCATCGGTATATTGGCCGATAACCGTGCTTTCGACGGCATGTTTTTGCGAAAGGCGCATAAATTCATCGAGGTCTTCGGGCCGAATGGCCACCGTCATGCGTTCCTGGGATTCGGAAACCCAGATCTCCCATTGATCAAGTCCTTCATATTTTAAAGGCACCTTTTCAAGATCAATTTCACATCCGTTTGAAAATCGCGCAGACTCTCCAACCGACGATGATAATCCGCCCCCGCCGTTATCGGTAATAAACTGTATCAGCCCCTTATCCCGGGCTTCAAGCAAGAAGTCATGCATTTTTTTCTGGGTGTACGGGTCTCCAATCTGAACATGTCCCGCCGGTGTGTTCTCCGAAAAGGTCTCAGAGGCTGCGGTGACCCCGTGAATACCGTCTTTGCCCACCCGACCGCCGCACATAATGACCAGTTCACCGGGAGATGTCCTTTTTTCCTCAGCCGGCTGCCCGTTTATCTGCGCCGGCATGATACCGACGGCCGTCACAAAGACCAAGCATTTACCGAGATACCCCGGATCAAATATGACCTGACCAAATGTTGTCGGGATACCGCTTTTGTTACCCCCATCGCGCACACCTTCGATGACCCCGTCCAGCAGGCGGCGGGGGTGTAAATGCGGCTTTAGGTTTCCATCGTAATCTCGCGGCCCGACACAATATCCGTAGCTCCCCATCACCAAACGAGAACCTTTGCCGGTTCCCAGCGGGTCGCGATAAACGCCCACAATTCCAGTTATGGCGCCTCCATAAGCTTCCATATTCGAGGGCGAGTTATGGGTTTCACCGGTAATGACATAATAATGATCCTTATCGAAACGTCCGGCGCCGGCATTATCCCATAATACGCTGATGACCCAGGGCTTTTTCTCTTTAAGCGCCAGTGTCGGGGATTCGATGCAGGTTTTAAAGAGATTGTCGACGATTTCGTTCTGACCGGTCGCCAGGTCTCGGTAATGGAACAAACCGCGAAACGTATTATGGTTGCAGTGATCGCTGCGCGCCTGGGAAATAAATTCCAACTCCACGTCGGTCGGATCTGTAAGCCCAACCTGACCGCGCTCAGCCTGTACTTTTTCATCCAAAAAATATGCCCGGATGGTCGGAATATCATTGGGGTTTAAGGCCAGGTTGCGTTCATCGCTGATCTTTTTTAAGGTTTCATCACTGTCCACCGGAACCGTGCTGACAATGGGCACATGGTCAAGCCGGACCTTGGGAATGATAAGTCCGATCCCGTTTTGCGGATCCCAATCCTTTGCCGCAACGATCTTCCATTGTTGAATGATATCGTTTGCCAGCAGTTCACCGGCAATCTTATCGAGATCGGCTGCAACCAGCTCGCGGCCCTCGATACAGTAGCGTCTGGAAGTATAAATGGCTTCGTTGGGCGCCAGCCGGATTCCGAGCAGGTCTTCAACCGCTTCAACTGCAGTGCTGCCCGGATTATCACGCACTCCCGGCCGGTATCCGACCCATATCGTCCAGTCAAAAGGCAAGTTAAGCGGTTCAAACGAAGAGACCTGTGTTACCGGATTGGTAAAAATTTCGGTTTGGATCTGCTTAAGCTTCGCATGGCTCAGCTCAGCGTCAATGGTGAGGATGTGGATCGATCGCACCCGCAACAGGCGCATCCCGAAGTAGTCCAGTGCTTTCTGACGAATCCCCTCCCCTTCGGCGTCAGTCAAATGATCTTTCAACGCAATTTCGAGTCTGGACGGCATAATCTTGCTTTCAATTCCTGTCTAATTTTTGCTTGTAATTAGGTTAATGGCGATTAGGACGGATAAACTCTTAAAAAGTCGAATTCAGCAGATTTTTGTGTTTTGTGTTTGGTGTTTTGTTTGGCGTATCTGAATTTGCATCATTTTGCCATGCTAAACACTAAACACCAAATACCAAATACTAGGTACTAACTAAAAATACCTTGGAAAAATTTTAGAATATCATCTTTATATCTGAAAATGTCATTATAAAAGACCAGGATAACCAGCAAAATGATGATAAATAAGCCAATTTGCTGGGCGACTTCACGGACTTTCAAGCTGACCGGATGTCCTTTAATCGCTTCAATAAAAAAGAAGAGCAGGTGGCCGCCATCAAGGATGGGTATGGGCAGCAGATTGATGATCGCCAGATTGACACTGATCAGGGCGATAAAAAATATCAGGTTCCCGATCCCTGATTTGGCCTGATCGCCTGCCATTTTAGCAATCATGATCGGTCCGCCGATCGTGTCTGTGGATATATCGCCTTTGATTAGCTTGCCGATGATAACCACCATCAGCTCGGTAATTCTGTAGGTCTGTACGAGGCTTTCGGCAAAAGCCTGCAGCGGATTCAAATCTTCGGCATAGGTGTCGCCTGATGCGGTAATACCGATAATAAACCGTTGGATATCCTCGCCGAATACATTTTTTGCGGGAATCAATTCGGGCGTAATTTGAAAAACCCGATCTGAACCTTCTCGCCGGACAGTTACTTCCAGGGTTTTACCGTCACTGGCGCCGATTATTTCCGTCATATCCTGCCAGCTGGAAACGGGCACCCCATCAATTACTGTAATCAGATCCCCTTTTTTTATTCCGGCGGTAAATGCCGGTGATCCATCTCTAACCGTGCCAACAGAAGATTTTAAGGTGAATGTGCCTGAAATCAGAAAAATGCCGAAAAATATAATTACCGCTAGAAGAATATTGAAAATGGGACCGGCGGCCACGATACACATGCGCTTAACGACGTGTTTATGGGTGAACGAGATCGGAATATCAGCCGGATCAACCTCGGCATCCGGTTCTTCGCCGACCATCTTAACGTAACCGCCAAGGGGAATGGCCGAGATCCGGTAGTCGGTCCGGCCGATTTTCTTTCCAAGTAAACGCGGGCCAAAACCCAGCGAAAACTTTTCGACCCCGACACCGAATAATCGGGCAATCAGAAAATGACCGAATTCGTGGAAAAAAATGAGAACTCCCAGTACAATGACAAATGACGATATTGTTGTACCCATGGTTTAAACACCTTGGAATTTTTATAACATATTGAAATTATATAGCTTTATAATTCTTCCGCAATCTCATTCCTCTGGAATAATGGAGTGATGGAATGGTGGAATGGTGGGTTTGAAGGAATTCGATCTATTGAAGATGGCTATCTCAAAATCTGCTACCCATTATTCCATTTTTCCAGTATTCCATTATTCCAATTGTAAACAATTAGGTCTGGATGTTTTTAATCAAATCTGCGGCCTTTTTGCGTGTCTCCTGGTCGGCTGCGAGTATATCGGAAAGCTCCGGCTTTGGGTTGACCGCATGCGCTTGCATTGCTTTGTCAACAATCCTGGCGATATCGGCAAAAGAAATTTTATTGGTTAAAAACGCGTTTACCGCTACTTCATTGGCGGCATTTAAAACCGCCGGCATGGTTTTGCCAGCCCTGCAAGCCTGAAACGCCAATGCCAGACAGGGAAATTTCGTTAGATCCGGTTTTTGAAACGTTAGATCCTGTTCACCTGAAAAATCCGGCAAGGGCTGATTTAAAGGCAGCCGCTTCGGATAGGACAACGCATAGGCAATGGCCGCTTTCATATCCGGTATCCCGAGCTGGGCCATGACGGCGCCGTCCTGGTAGGCCACCATCGAATGAATGATACTCTGGGGATGAATGACCACCTCAATCATGTCTTCAGAGACGTCGAAAAGCGATTTGGCCTCAAGAACTTCCAACCCTTTGTTCATCAGGGTGGCCGAATCAACCGTAATTTTAGGCCCCATATCCCAGTTAGGATGGTTTAAGGCTTGCGCCCTTGAGATATTGGAAAACTGGTCCAACGGCAGGTTTAAAAACGGGCCGCCGGAGGCGGTTAGTAGGATTTGGGCTAAATCCGCTTTGCGATGACCCTGAAGGCACTGAAAAATGGCGCTGTGCTCACTGTCCACCGGCAGGATTTGAACGCCCTTCTGGGCTGCTTTCATTTTAACAATCTCACCTGCCATGACAAGGGTTTCTTTGTTGGCCAAGGCAATCGTCTTGCCGGCTTCGATAGCTGCCAGGGTCGGCACCAAGCCGGCGGCACCAACAACGGCCGTAAGGACGATATCCACCCCGCCGTGGC
>JASFGM010000137.1:0-7048 GCA_050123755.1 Desulfobacterales bacterium | reverse complement strand
CCGGTTCCCATATAAGCTCCCGAAGGCCGTCTATCTGGCAAATCTGTTCAGAATTATTGAAGATAAGGCCGAAGGGCATACGTATAAACAACTTGCAGATTTCTGTCAAGAATAAATGGAAAGCCTGCGTCGCCCATCTTGACAATTTGGCCGGAAACAATTATAAAATCCTTAAATAATGACAAATTTTAATATAACACCCCAAAATTTGATGCCCTGAGCCAACGGGTATGGCACGGAACATAACACCAGCGCCCGCATTCAAACCCCAACGGGAAGAATTTGCCTATTCAACGCCTTCCAGCCGCAACCTGATTTCCATTCAACTATCTGCAATTATTTAAAAATTTTTTGCCACCGCTTTGGCATGATTCCTGCTAAAATTAGTTGCGGCACAGGTGCTCGGTATAGCGCCCAGCAGCATCCGGAAGCATAAATACGCGTTAAAGCACCCTGCAGAACAAGACACCACGTTTATTATTACGCACAGGAATAATTCATGCCTGATCTCTATACCATTCTGGTCGTAGAAGATGACCCCGGATTGGCGAGCTATCTGAAGCGTTTGCTGCGCCCTAAAAACCTGTCGCTAATAACTGCGGACAGCGGCCGACAGGCGATTCAATATTTGAGCCAAAACACGATAGATCTTGTTTTGCTGGACATCGGACTGCCGGACATGGACGGCTATCAGGTCATGGATCAAATTTGTAATAAACTGCCGCAGGCCATGGTCATCGTCATGACCGGAGACATTAGCGTTGAATCGGCCGTTGAGGCTTTACGCAAAGGCGCCTATGATTATCTCAGAAAACCCTTTGAATCGACGGAATTGCTGAACACGGTCGAAAATGCGTTGGATCGCATAAGGCTGGAACGCGAACACCAGACGGCTGAGCGAAAACTGCGCGAAAGTGAAGAGAAATATCACCAGCTCTTTGAAAGCGAATCCGATGCGATCGTGGTTGTAGATGCTGTGACCAAGCGTTTCGAAGAGGTCAACCGGGCGGCGCAATTGCTTTATGGATATTCACGTGAAGAATTTTTAGCTTTAATGCTCGAAGATATCTCCGCTGAACAAGAAAAAACACACGCCAAACTGGAAAGCATCAGAAATGGTGAAATAGTCGACAGCAGGGCGTATCATCGCTATTTTAAAAAGAAAGACGGCACCGTTTTTCCGGGTGAATTGAGCCTGGCGACATTTGCTTCAATGGGGCGTCAAAAGATCATCGGGTCTGTGCGTGATATCACCGAACGACACCAAAAAGAAAAAGAACTGAGACAGACCAAACAGCGGCTGCAACATATCATGGCTTCCAACCCGGCCGTCATCTATTCAAGCGACCTATCCGGTGATGGCGCCACAACGTTTATCAGCGACAATATCAAAACCGAACTGGGCTATGATCCTGAGGATTTCATCAATGACCGGCGCTTCTGGATCGATCACATCCATCCGGATGATGTTCAATATGTAAAAAATGAATTGTCCAGACTCAAAGATCAGGGCAGCCACCTTCTCGAATACCGTTTTCGGCATAAAAACGGCAGCTACCGCTGGATGCGCGATGAGCTGCGTTTGCTTTTAGAAAAGCAGAGCAATGCGGTTGAAGTGGTGGGCTCCTGGACGGACATCACCGACATAAAGCAGACCGAAGAAGCGCTGCGCAAAAGCGAGCAGCAGTTTCGGGATCTGATTGAAAATTCGCCTATCGGAATTTCTATTTTTCAGGACAATCGCTTTGTTTACCAGAATCCTGAACAAATGAAGATCAACGGAAGTTCCCCTGAAAAAAACATTTTTCAGGACCTTGAAAACATCTTTCCTGAGGATTTGGATAAAGTCAAAACCGCACATCGACGGATTCTTAAAAAAGAGGTTTCAAAAATAGAAGTTGATTTTAGATTGTTCCGAACAGTCCCAAAAAACGTTCAAGCAGATATGCGCTGGGTATGGTGCCGGGCGATCGCTTTTAATTACTATGGCAAGGATGCGATCCTGATAAATGCCCTTGACATCACCAAAGCCAAACAGTTGGAGCAACAATTGTTGATCAAGAACAAAATGCTGTCACTGGGACGGGTGGCGGCCGGCATCGCCCATGAAATTCGCAACCCCCTGACCGGTATCAATACTTACCTGTATACCATCGAAGACCTCTGCGACTCCGATCAGCTGGACCCGGAGGATATGGAAATCATTCGCCAAATTGTCACCCAAATCCAGGTGGCCTCCAATAAAATCGAAACGGTCATCAAACGGGTCATGGATTTTTCTAAGCCCGGATTGCCCAAAATGGTGCGCACCGATATTAACGAATCTCTGGGAGAAGCCGTCAAGCTTTCGTCGGTTACCATGCGCAAAAACGGTATTAAGATTGAAAAATCCTTAGCTCCTGATTTGCCCCAATGCTATGCCGACCCGCAACTGATCGAACAGGTGGTCCTGAACCTGATTACCAATGCCGCCCGGGCCATGGAAAAGTCCAATGGCGACAAAGTTGTGGAAATAAAATCATCCGCCCAAAACAACACTTTAAGAATCCAGGTGGCCGATTCCGGACCCGGGGTGCCGATCGAGCTCAGAGAAAAAATATTTGATCCGTTTTTTACCACCAAAGACGACGGCTCCGGTATCGGTTTAAACATTGCCCAGCGAATCGTGGCCGACCACAACGGCTCCATAACCCTGGATAGCAGTAAATGGGGCGGTGCCGAGTTTAAGATTGAACTTCCGATTGAACGAAGGATAGAGAACCGATGACGTCTTACTCGATCTACATTGTGGATGATGAAGCCGTGGCCCGCAACGGCCTCAAGCTGGCTTTGAAAAAAAAGAACTATCACGTGCAGGCTTTTGAGGCGGCCGAATCCGGCCTCAAAGCCATCGATGAGAATCCACCGGATCTGGTGCTGCTGGATATCGGGCTTCCGGGCATGAGCGGTGTGGAAGCCCTGGAAATCATCAAAGCGCGTCATCCTGAAGTCATCGTCGTCATGATCACGGCCTATGAGGATGTGCCCACGGTGGTGTCGTCCATGCGAAACGGCGCCTATGAATATGTGGTCAAACCGGTCCAGATGGATTCACTGCTGGTTATTTTGCGCAACGCCTTTGAAACCATCGCCATGCGCAAGGAGATTCAGGCCTTGCACGAAAAATATCTCAAGGAAAATCTGCCCTGTTTTATCGGTGAAAGCAACGCCATTCAGGATGTCATGGAACTGGTCGCTAAAGTCGCCCAGAGCCCCGACACGCCCATTCTGATCCTGGGGGATACCGGAACCGGAAAAGAGTTGATCGCCAAAGCCATTCACTACAAAAGCCCTATTTTTAAAGGGCCCATGGTGGCGGTCAACTGTGCGGCCATGCCCCGTGAGCTGATTGAAAGCGAGCTTTTTGGTTATGAGAAAGGCGCCTTTACCGGCGCCGAACGCTCGGGCAAAGAAGGGCTGGTGGAAAAGGCGGCCGACGGCACGCTGTTTCTGGATGAAGTCGCCGACCTCAGCACCGAGGCCCAGGTTAAATTGCTCAGGTTTTTGGACGAAGGTGAGTATTACCGCATCGGCGGGACCCGAAAGCGGACGGTTAAAACCAGAATCGTATCCGCGACCAACCGCGATCTGGCCGGACTGGTTGAAAAGGGTGCCTTCCGAAACGATCTTTATCACCGCTTTGCGGTGGTCAAGCTTGAAGTTCCGTCCTTGAAGCGGCGCCGCGATGATATCATTCCCATGGCCAAACACTTTCTGGTGGAGTACAGCCAAAAATTTGAAAAATCGTTTAGCGGTATATCCCCGGAGGCGGAGGCGGCCTTAAAAGAATACGACTGGCCCGGAAACGTCCGAGAGTTGAAAAACCTGATCGAGCGCGGGGTTTTGCTTTCTGATGGCCCGCAGCTGATGCTGGAGGATTTAGGCTTAAAAGAGACCAATGGCCATGAAAACAGCGACCCGTCGAATAACGGTCACCGGCTACCGCCGGTTTCACCCGCCGGTATCGATTTTTCCGCCATCATCGAGGACATCGAAAAAACCTATCTTGAAGAAGCCCTTCAGCTGGCCAACGGCAACGAAAGCAAGGCCGCTCTGTTGCTGAACCTAACCCGTGACAAATTCCGCTACCGCCGCAATAAATTAAATGTCGTTTGTTGATCGTTGTCCGGTCTCCGTTGGATACATTTTTCAACGCTTCCCTTCAAACCTCTTGGTCCACCGCCCTGTCCTGGGCCGAGAGCGTCTAAGTAGGGCCGCTGCTTGCATTCCGAACTGGAAAACGTATTTGGATTCGACCGTCATTTTGATGAGCACGGCTTTAAAATATTAAATTAACCCAAGCAATATCAATCCCCACTAATTCAATCACTTCCAAAATCCGCAATCTGAAATCCGCAACCCGCAACCCAAATTCCAAAATTAATGAAGCCATCGGCCCAGCCACTATGCCGATCGCCATTGCAGCCACATAGGGCTGCCCAGAGATCAACACCAATGAAAGACATAGTAAAGCATAAAATCATAGACGTCCCTTTTCTTGCCAACAGCGAGCTTGTCACCGAGACGGTCTTTTTTGACACGGATAGCTCCGAGGGCATCGCTGCGACCGCTGCTTCCGGTGGCAGAGGATATTAAGTGGTCACCGCGGTGGACAGTGGCGGGATTTACTATTACTTTTAACATGCTCATTAGCATCGTTTCAATCATACTGGGCTTTTTGCTGCTTCAGGTTATTGTCAGACCGCAGGACCAAAAAATACCTCACCGAAAAAATAAATCTTTTTAGTGAATTAAAAAACCTCAAAATCCTGCTAGTCGACAACGCACACCCTCGATTCTCAGTTACACCGCTTCAAATCTATTTTTCGTTGCCCTGATTTTCCGCAACCTTGAACCCGGAACCTTTGAACCTCTAAACTTGAGCTCCGAACATATTGAATTTATATTGAAAACAATGCCGATTTTGGGTTATTTTCCACAATATTTTGTGTCAAAAGGCCCAAATTTGCCTGCCCCAATATCAGATCTCTTTTTGTCTTATATAACTATCTGAAATTATTAAATATAAAAATTAGCTCCCTTTGGCACGATGCCTGCAAAATGGGTATCGGGGCCCTTGCATCCTTACGGCCCGATATGGATAAAAAATGAATCCTTTCAATGAATTAAAAAACGTCAAAACTTTGCTGGTCGATGACGATGAGTTCATCCGAAACTCGCTTGAGTTGGCCTTTAAGACCAAGGGCTGCTGCCTGCAGGTGGCCGAGAGCGCCGAACAAGGCCTGCAGTCCATCAAAGATCAGCAATTTGACATCATCATCAGCGACTTCAGGCTGCCGGGCATCAACGGTCTGGAATTTCTCAAGCTGGCCGCAGTCACCCAGCCCGATGCGATCCGGTTTTTGATTACGGCCTACCGCGATGATTACATCTTTTCCGACGCCCTGCGCACCGGGATCGATGAGTTCATTGAAAAACCCTTTGAAGTCAAAGCGTTTGTCAATCTGCTGGCCTTTGCACTCAAACGACAGGAGAAAAACCGTTCCGCGGTGGGACAATAACGGCGGTTAAACGGTTCGAAAAACAAATGATGAACTTAACAGCAGCAAAAATCAAAGCACGCATGCAGGCCCAGGGACCTGACGGTCGGGGTGGGCATTGGTTTGCGGGCTTGATTTTGCTGCTGACCGTTTGCATCGGGCTGACTGTTGTTCAAGCGGCGCGGGCCGCGGACACCGGTTACCTGACTCCCGGCGCTGATGGTGGAAACCCCACCGGCTGGACCAATTTCTCGTATACCACTCTGGCGTCCGCTACAGGCAGTCAGACATATTCCCCTTCCAACACGACTCCGGGCTTTGTCAGTACGTTTACTTTCGGTATTCCGGACGGAGCGCAGATCGATGGCATTGAGGTTCACGTGTATGGCTTTTCTTCCAAAAATAATCAAACTTCGACCTTTGGGGTGGAACTCTCCGGGGACGGAGGTTCAACCTGGACCACTACCGGCTATACAGGTACCTTTACCGACAGTTCTCCATATGAGAATGTATACCTGGGCGGGTCCGCTGACGACTGGGGTTTGACCTGGGATGGCACTGGCTTTGAAAATGATTTTCAGCTGACGATTTGGAATACCACCACCGGCCAAAGCGAACCAAGGTTTGAGCAACTTCGAGTCAGAATTTGGTATACGCTCGCCCCTGACCCCACCTGGGCCACGGGTTCAGCAGACTTTAAGATATATGCGTCCTCAAACCTCAGCTGGGGTGCGGGGACCCTGGTGTGTTCCGGAACCCTCAGCGATGACAACGGCTCCACCATAGACTGTACTTCGGGTGCAATCGCCGACTCCACCCAATACCGGGTGCAGGTGGTCTTGAAAAATACAGGAACTGCAGATGCCACGATGGCTGCGGGCGACTACGTGGATCAGATCGCTGTCAAAGGCGGCTGGGCCGGGACTTCACCCACTTTGGGCAATTGTGCTTTTAATGATCTGGACAGTGATAATACCGCTGCGACCTGCAGCGCTGCCTGGAACGCCACCAACAATGTGCGCCTGACCAATACCGGCACCGAAGTGAAGATCGCCTATTCAGCGACCAACAACGCCGAAGGTTTTATGTATCTGATCACCACCGACAGCGATGTGCCCGCAACTGATTCCACCAGCTACATGGACACCTCCATCGACAGCGTTACCGAGAATTCCAGCAAAATAAGCATTGACGGGCCCACCGCCCCTGACCCCACCTGGGCCACGGGTTCAGCAGACTTTAAGATATATCAGTCCTCAAGCCTCAGCTGGGGTGCGGGGACCCTGGTGTGTTCCGGAACCCTTAGCGACGACAACGGCTCCACCATAGACTGTACTTCGGGTGCAATCGCCGACTCCACCCAATACCGGGTGCAGGTGGTCCTGGAAAATACAGGAACTGCAGATGCCACGATGGCTGCGGGCGACTACGTGGATCAGATCGCTGTCAAAGGCGGCTGGGCCGGGACCTCACCGACCCTGGGCAATTGTGCTTTTAATGATCTGGAC